>CAKZKB010000102.1 GCA_937121005.1 uncultured cyanobacterium
GGAACGGATTTAGCCGGCCCCGATACCCCTATCGACTTGCGAGAATACGACGCGATCGCGTTTTGGGTGCGCGGAGACGGCAAACAATACCGATTTAAATTGCACTCCCAAGCGACAGCCGACTATGACGATTATGGTATCACCTTTTTTGCTCCCAACGACTGGGAACGGATGGTTGTTCCTTTTGAAAATTTGCGACAAGAAGGCTGGGGAGAAACCGTCGATCGCGACACTGCTTTAAGCCGCGTCACCAAAATTCAATGGCAAACGATCGGACAACCCCACGAGTCGATCGAACTAGCAGTCGATAATATCGAACTGGTACGGCTTCCCTAAACGACTCGACAAGCAAAAATTAATGTCAAACCCTACCCCAACTTCGGCTAATGGCATTTCGATCGTCGTCCCTACCTTTAAGCGAGTTGACTTGTGTCAAAATCTGCTAGAATCATTACAAGTTAGCATTCGGGAGGTTGCAGAACCCACAGAGATTCTGTTAATCGATAATAGTCCTCCAGAAGAGGCGGCGAAAATTAAACAACTGTGCGATCGCTTCTGCGCCTGCTATCATTACCAACCCATTAGTGTCAGTGCCAAACGCAGTTTTGGTGGCAAAATTGCCCGCTACGATCTGCTATTATTTATAGACTCCGACTGCGAAGCTGCACCCAACGCGATCGCGTCCCACTGTCGCCTCTACCGAGAATATCCTGAAGTCGTCGCCGTCTTGGGAAAAACTGAATTTAAGGGGGCGAAAAATTTCCTCTGGCGTTCCCTAGAACTGACTCCCTTTCTAGTTCCGTTTCATCTGGGCGATCGCGAAGGAACGCGCATTTGGGGGCCGTCAAATAACCTCTCCTGTCGCAAAACTGTTTTCCAAAAAGTAGGAGGCTTTGACAGTAACTTTCCCAACCAACCAGGAGGCGAAGATGTGGATTTCGGCTATCGCTTGTATCGCAAAAAATACTTACTGACCACCTGTCCCGATGCCCTAGTTTATCATACCACAGAAACCTGGTTAACTCTAGGACAAGTCGGGCGGCGGTTGTGGAATTGGGGACGAGGCGAAGTTTACGTTTACGATCGCAATGACGAATTTTTATACTACGATTGTCCTAAAGGCATGGCGATCGTCTCCATTGCTATTGTTATTGGTATCGTCCTAAGTTTGCTGCACGCTTCTGGCGAATGGTTGCTATTTCCGGCTATCTTTTTAGGCGTTAACTTTGTCAGTCGTGTCGTCCTTCACCTGGTTTACAATCGCGATCGCGGCGGACAAATCCTGCAAATTCTCCTCGCCGAAGTCTTAGGGTTGGTGTACGAATGTGGAGTCGTCGCCGAATGTTGGCGACGCGGCTGGTTCGTGCCCTTTTCTCACCGTTTAATTGCCCTTCCCGAAGAGGCGTTGTGGCTGTGGAACGGACAACTTCTTTACACTTGGGTAACATTTGCCCAACTTTTGGTGAGTGTGGCCGCAATTCAAGCTATAATGCGATCGACCTAATACCACCGGAGTGGTCTTATGGAAGGTATTATCGTTCTCATCGTTGTTGTCGTCATTGTTGTCATTATTTTTGCCATCTACAAAGGCGATATCAAGCGACGCGGCGACAAAACCCAAGGCACAATTATCGACATCGATACGCGATCGACCACTGACGTTTACGGTCGAGTCCATACCTCTTACTACGCCACCTACGAGTTTAGCACTCCTAACGGCACTCGCCATACCGGATCGAAAAATTTAGGCGGTTCTTCTCGCGGTTTACACTCCGGTTCTAACGTTACCGTCTATTACTTACCCGATCGCCCCGAACGGAACACCATCGACTAAATGCTATTTGTTCGTCGATCGTTGAAAAGCATTTGTTGGGTTTCATACTTCAACCCAACCTACAGATGTCCGTTCGTTGTTCGTTGTTCGTTGATGCGTCGATCGTTGAAATGACGAAATTGCAACTTTGCGCTACCATCGAACCAGGACTCGCTGTTTTTCCTTGCCCCTTACCCCCCGCCGCCTATGAAATGGGTCAACGCCCTGTCAAAGCGTCCGTCGCTAGAAGCCGCGATCGCTGAAGTCGCAAACACTGCCCGAGATACCCTAGAAACCGCACCCGACTTGGGGCTGGTTTTTATTTCCTCCGCCTTTGCTAGCGAGTATCCTCGACTGATGCCATTGTTACAAGAACAGCTAGACATTCCAACCCTCATTGGTTGTGGCGGTGGCGGTGTGGTTGGCAGTTCTCCCGACACGCCTGCCGAAGAAATCGAACGATTTCCGGCGTTGAGTTTGACCCTGGCAAGTTTGCCGGAAGCGACAGCAAAAGGGTTTCATATTGCCCCGGAAGATCTGCCCGATTTAGACAGTTCCCCCGATCGCTGGGTGGAGTTAATTGGCGTTTCGCCTCAAGACAATCCCCATTTTATTTTACTTGCCGATCCGTCTCTTTCTAAAGTTAACGACTTGCTCGAAGGCCTCGACTTTGCCTATCCCAACGCTGAGAAAATTGGCGGTTTAGCCAGTGCCGGATTTAGCAATCGCGGCATGAGTTTGTTTTGTAACGGCGAACTCTACGAAGGGGGTACGGTTGGCGTTGCTTTAAGCGGTAACATCGTTCTCGATAGTATTGTCGCCCAAGGTTGCCGTCCCATTGGCGATCCCTATCGCATTGCCCGATCCGATCGCAACATTGTTTTAGAACTCGAAGATAGTACCGGAGGCGAAGCCCAACCCCCTCTAGAAGCCCTGCGGGAATTGGTACAAACTTTGAGCGAAGCCGATCGCAAATTGGCGCAAACCTCTTTATTTATCGGTGTGGTTCGCGACGAGTTCAAGCAACAGTTAGAACGAGGCGATTTCTTAATTCGCAACCTGTTAGGAGTCGATCCGCGCGTCGGGGCAATTGCTGTGGGCGATCGCATTCGTCCGGGGCAACGAATTCAATTCCATTTACGCGATGCCAAAGCCTCCGCCGAAGATTTAGAAATGCTGCTGCAACGCTACAATCGCACCTGCGAAACCTCACCCGTTGGGGCGTTAATGTTTGCCTGTTTGGGACGCGGCGAAGGACTCTACGGCAAACCCAATTTCGACTCGGAACTCGTGCGTCAATATCTCGGCGATTTGCCCATTAGCGGCTTCTTTTGTAATGGCGAAATCGGCCCCGTCGGCGGCGCAACTTTCCTACACGGCTATACCTCCGTTCTCGGCATTTGTCGCCCTGCTTAGAGGGATCCGGCGGATAAAACCTGCTTGCTAGAAGGCTTTATCCGGCAGCAAAAGTAGCGATGGTTCGTTTTAATTAATAATACACCCGCTCCATCAAACGGTTGAGAATTTCTCGACCGTTGGGATCGAACACTTGCAAGCGGACAAAATCGGGGTCGGAGGGTTGCCAAGCCACCAAGTATTCGTAAGCACCATTATCCCAAATGTATTCCCGCCGTCCGGGGTTAGAGTTGCGCGTTTGTCGCGCTCCCGATAGACTGAGCGTATCGCCAGAATAGTAATTTTCGCCGTAATATTGGTAGGTTCCATTTTCAAACCACAGGGTGATTTCCCACTCGCCATTGTTATCTATAAACGATCCAGTGGGGGCACTTTGGGCGATCGCGGCTTGCCGGATGGCAACATCGGCAACAACAGGCGCGGACAGTCCTAAAATTGCGGCTAGCGCAAGACTTCTAAAGTTCATGAGACTCAGTTTTGAATCAACACCATCCAGTATACCATTAGCAAATGGTAAGGATTCAGGTATGCTAGGGTAAACGGGTCTAGAAACCCGGTTTCTCGCTTATAGCCGGAAAAAATCCGAGTTTTTCCTTTCAGAAACCGGGTTTCTCTGTACCACCTGAATGCTTACAGCAAATGAGTCCCTCCTCCATCTGTATTCGAGTAGCTGGCAATACAATTTATTTATACGATTCATGACAACTGAAAGCGCGATCGCCCCCTCGTACCGGAACCTCGGCGACTAAAGAAATGCGGTTGTCCGGCGCGATCGTCCAGGTTGTGGCTTCCTGATAAGTAGGGGCGAACGGCGTTCGCCCTTCTGTTTGTATTGATGGGTCAACGCTGTCGATCCCTACAGTCCAATTTACCACAGTTGGCGACCCGGAAAACGCATCTTCCGGCGTAGGAGGTAAACCGCCGCGTCCGGTGATGGTAAACTCGCTTTGTTGCCCCTGAGAACAGGGATCGCGATCGACCAAACTGGTAACATCGATCGTGTCTGTTTCTAACTCGACTAAACCGCTACTGGGATCGACATCGGGGGTTTGTAAATCTACCGTTCCTTCAAAGGCTGCCCCCAAACTAGAAGTGGCAGTAATGTCGCTGTTGCGAGTCGGCGTGTTGCGAAATGCCGTCCCAAAAATGCCTTCGGCGACGACAACAATTCGCCCTCCCGTTCCGGCTAAGGCATTGGCAGTAATATCGCTATTTTCGAGGGCAACTAACAAAGACGTATCGATGAAAATGTTGCCGCCATCGGTATTCCCTGCATTGGTCGAAATGCTGCTGTTTTCGCGCAGGCGAATATCGCGTCCCGATAGGGTAATGTTACCACCACCGCCTTGTTCGGTATCGGCACGCAACTGGGATCCGTTTTCGATAAATAAAGTATCGGCGGTAATGTTTAAATTTCCCGCATCTCCCGTTCCCTCGTTACTCACCGAAATTTCTGCACCGTCGCTAACCAATAATTCAGGTGTAGAAATCGTCACGCTTCCGGCTGCACCGGAACGATCCGATCGCGCCACGATCGCGTTTTCGGGCATCTCTCCAAACGCTGTTAGCGCGATCGATTCAGTCGCAGTAATGTCAATTTGTCCGCCATTTCCACTACTCAAACTTTCCGTTGCAATTCGTCCTCCCGTTGCGATTTGAAGGCGATCGACCTCGATATTTAATCTCCCTCCTTCTCCCGAACCGCGAGTCGTGGCAGAAATGACTCCTCCTTCACTGAGGAATAATTCTGGTGTAGAAATCGTTACATTTCCGGCTCGCCCTACGCCATCTGTTTGGGCGACGATCGCTGATGGCATCATTCCGCCGGGTTCTTCTCCCCGCACGACGATCGATTCTGTCGCCGTAATTCGGGCATCTCCACCATCGCCAATCTCCCCATTAACGGTAATATTCGCTCCATTTTCTAACCTGAGAGTTTCCGTTTGGACGACTAAATTTCCCGCATTTCCCATCGCATCCCTTGCTGATTGCGACTGCAACCCACTGGGCATTCCCCGACTCGTAGTTCCTAGCAATTCGATCGCCCGTGCGGTAACATTTAGATTACCTCCCTCTCCCGCCCCCAAAGTAGAAGCAGAGAGGAAACTACCACCGCTAACCGTCAGTCTGTCAGTGGTTACAGTTAAATCTCCAGCATTTCCCTCGCCAAAAGTTTGGACGAGGATCGAACTTTGACTATCTAATTCTCCAACGAGATCGATCGCTTCAGCGTTAATGTCGATCGTCCCGCCATTTCCCGTACCGAAGGTTTCAGCCGCAATTCGTCCCCCCGCCGACACCCGCAACTGAGGAGTTTGAATTTGCAAGCGTCCTCCCGATCCCGATCCGCGAGTGTTGGCAGAAAGGGTACTCGGGCGATCGCCCCCTATTCCCGTCACTGTCACCGACTCGCTTGCGGCGATCGTCAGTTCTCCACCCGCACCGCTACCGAAGGCTTCCACAGACACCAATGCCCCATTGCGGACAAGAACCCGTTGCGCCGTCACGTTTGCGGTTCCCCCTTGTCCCGCGCCTCGGGCTTCCGACAGAATAACACTCGCTCGTCCCCCGTTAGAAATGCCTGCCAACTCTACATTGTCAGCAACAATCTCGATGTTGCCGCCATCGCCATTGCCTCCAGTGGTGGAAATACCGCCACCGTTGGTAATTAACAGTCGCGGAGTGGCGATCGTCACGTTTCCTGCCCTTCCCGTCGCCTCTGGAGTCGCTTCGGCGGAGAGAATGGAGGGGGACTCGTCAGGTGAAGCGCCCAGGATTTCTATCCCTTCTGTTGCCCGTACCGTCAGCGAACCGCCGTCGCCATCGCCTCGGGTGCGCGAGGCAATTTCGCCGCCATCGCGCAGCACCAACCGCCCAGTATTGATGATAATATCGCCAGCATCGCTCTCTACCCCTTGAGCGACGATCCGGCTTCCTTCTGTCATGTTGCGAACCCCACTGAGTTCGAGAAGTTCGGTAGCGACGATCGTCACGATTCCGCCATCACCACCACCTAAATTATCCGCACTGAGAGTCGATCCGTCTTGCAATAAAACCGATCGACCCGCCACTAACAAATTTCCGGCTGGCATTCCGTCGGTGTTGGCACGAGAGGCATTGCGTAGCGCTACATTTCCCGATGGTGTTAACGTATATCCGGGACTGCCAAACATCCAAGTACCGCTACTTCCGGCTGCCAATTCGATGTTTCCCCCTGGTGTATTGGCAATGCCGTTGTCAAAGACAATATTTCCACCCACGAGAGAAAGGGTTCGCATCGGTTGCAGATCTAACCCCCTCAACATACCATCGGCATTCATTCGGTGGGTTCGTACCGCGATCGTCCCTGGATCGGTTCCCAATTGCAAGCCAACGGGCACGGAAACTGAAAGTAGGGGCGATTCGCGAAACTCACCTACAGAATTTGCACTATATTCGGTACTATCTGCAAAGATGATACTGTCGGCACTGCTAGCAAAAAATGCACCGCCAAGATCGATGCTGGCATTTTCGCCAAAAACAATGCCGTTGGGATTGATAAAATATAAATTGATGTTACCGTTGGCACGAATCAATCCGTCGATGGTGGAAATGCGATCGCCCGTGACGCGAGAAATAATATTGTCGATCGCGGGTGCATTGTTAAAAAACGCCTCGTTTCCAGTCGGAATGTCGAAGCGATCGAAGCTGTGAAACAGGTTTGTACCGGCTGCGGTTCCGCCGTCGATCTGGAACTGCGCCCCTTGGGGGGTGACGATCGAGTTTTCGGGTAAGCTGGCATCGGGTACAATTTGGGCGATCGCGTCTTTACTGACCAGAGGAAGCGCGATCGCGGCCAGGACAACAGTAGGATAAACTGAGGGAGAGAGAGGCATCGTTCCCAGATCCGCAGGTATTTCGTTATTTTAGCAAACGGACGGCCAGTCTCGCACTCTCCCCTAGACAATGTTTGTCGGTAAGTATTCAGGTGACACTGAAAATGGCTGTACCATTAATTGATTCCCCCCTTATCAAGGTAGGTTAGGGGGGATCTTGACCCAAATGCTCGCATTTATCGACTCATGTGTTCGTCGAGCAAGTCTCGGGCGCGGGGTTTGTAAATGAGGTAAAATAGCGCTTCGAGATAGCGCAGCAAATCCTCGCGATTTTCTTTCGACGAGTAGTTCCAGAACCCGTAGATTTTGGCCAGCGACAGCAACCGGGAGGTGTGAATTTTCCAGGTGTAGGTGGTGTAGACGCGATCGATCCCGGCTTCAGAAATGCGATCCCACTCTTGGGGGCGATCGTCGCATTTAACGACGAAATCGTAAATTTTCTGGGCCATTTCTTCTAGGTTCGTGGGGTTGATATAGAAGCCATTAACGCGATCGCGAATGATTTCTAACGGCCCCCCAAACTGCGTCCCAAAGGTTGGCAAACCCGACACCATGGCTTCCAAGATCGTCAAACCGAAGGCTTCAAATAAAGCCGGTTGCACGAAAATACCGCGACGATCGCCGATGACGCGATAGACTTCACCAGAATCGCCTTTGGGCAAACGCACGCCCAACCAGCGAACTTTGTCGTACAAATTGTACTGCTCGATGATGCTGTAGAGACGCTG
>CAKZKB010000103.1 GCA_937121005.1 uncultured cyanobacterium
TCGTGGCAAACCAAAGCGAAGCATCCGTACAAGTCCCTGGCTTTAGACATAGGGTTTTTAATTCTGAATTCAGAATTCAGAATTCTGCATTGGAGCGAAGCGACTTGACTTATTCTCTATTTTGCCGGATTTGGGATCGCTGCTAGATCCGGACGCAATGCTTTCGCATCGCGCAAGTAAGGATGACAAATGGGAGCGCGAGTGGGAAGATAGGCGTGAATGAGAAAACGAATGCAGCGATCGAGATCGCCGCGCACGCTCATGTGTTGAACGTCGAGTAACGGCACGTTATCCCAACCGGGACGCGATCGGGCGATCGCCGCCGGAAAAATCGCGTCCAGGTCTGCTGTCACCGAAAACGTGACGCTAATGACGCGATCGAGATCGATGGGATTGCGTCTCTCGAGCTCGTCGAGCAGTTCGGTCACCGCTTCTCGCATGGCGGTTTCTGTATTTTCGCTAGCGGTTGTCGCTCCGCGAATCGCTCGCACGCTCCATTCCACGCTGTTTCCTCCTTGGTTAGGTTTTAGGTTTTAGGTTTTAGGTTTTAGGTTCTAGGTTTTAGGTTCTAGGTTTTAGGTTGGGAAGCAGCAGAAAAAATTTCATCCCTCACCCCTAATTTTTGACCTCTCTCCCCTAATCCCTAATCCCTAATACCTAATACCTAATTACGGTCGATACATCCACAAGGGCACCCCGTTTGTCGAAAGCTCGAACTCCAACCAGTTGGCGGTTGCAGAGAGTCCAGTCCCTTGGCGGTTTCCTGACAGCAGGCGACTCCACCAGGGACGGCGTTCTTCGAGGGTGTAGAATTCGGCTTTATCCGGATCCAACCCTGCGAGTTCGGCGGCCCAGCGACGAGCGTCTTCTTCAGTTCCCAGGCGATCGACCACGCCTAATTCTAGCGCTTGTTGTCCGGTAAAGATGCGTCCGTCGGCAAAACCGCGCACGGTGTCGGGTTCGAGGCCTCGAGATTCGGCGACGGTGGCGACAAACTGATGGTAGCTGCTGTCGATCGTCCCTTGTAAAATCGCGCGTTCGGGTTCGGTCAGTTCGCGATCGAAGGCTAAAATATCTTTGTAGGGGCCGGATTTAATGGTTTTAAACGAGACTCCCACGCGATCGAGCAGGCGTTCGATGTTAGTGCCCCGCAAAATTACGCCGATACTTCCCGTAATCGTACCGGGGTTGGCGACAATTTTTTCGGCTCCCATGCCAATATATACGCCCCCCGAGGCGGAAATATTGCCGAAACTGGCGACAATTTTGAGGCGATCGCGCAGTCGCTTCAAGGCGTAGTAAATTTCTTGGGAGTCGCCAACCGTACCGCCGGGACTGTCTACGCGCAAAACGAGGGCCGGAAATTCGTGCTTTTCGACTTCCTCGAGGGCTTCGAGGACGCGCTTGCGAGTACTCGAGGCGATCGCGCCGACGACTTCAATGCGAGCAATTTGTTTGTGACGTTTCGATTTAAAAGGCCAAACCATAAGTGGGGAGTGGGGGAGGGGGAGAGTGGGGGTGTAGGGGTCAACGGCGTTGACCCTGACCGGGTAGAGTCGAGGGAAAACCGATCCCCTAACACCTAACCCCTAATACCTAAAACCTAATTATTATAACACGAAAGTGTCAATTTACCGATAGGGATCGCGCCAGAAGACGATCGCCTCGTTGAGCGGTTGCACTTGGGTTCCCGGATAGTAGAATTGTAAAATGCGATCGCTGCTCCATCCCAATTCGGCCAGGCGCGATGCTCCGGTTTGGCTGAGTCCCACGCCGTGACCGAAACCGCCACCGACAAAGGTATAACCCCAAAGATATTTTTCCGGTTCGCGATCGGGGTTTTCAGTGGTGTTGTTATCCTCATCTTCGGGTTCTTTTTCTTTATACACCGGATCGATATAAAATAAGGTACTGATGGGGGGATAGAAGGCGTTGCGAACTTCGTCGCCAGGAATGGTAATAATACCGGAGTCGGTTTGCACTTCCATTTCCATGACGCGACCCGATCGCGATCGGTTAGTGATGCGAACTTCTTTAATTTCGCTGAAGTTAATGGGGCGATCGTTGCGCCGGAAGTAGCGTTTCATAAACTCGGTCATCTCTGCGAGGCTGGTGGTTCCGCGCCAGCGAAACATATCCCATTCTTCTTCGTTAAATCCGGTTTCCAAACTCATAAATCGCCGAAAATTGGCTTCGTCGTCGAGAGGATTAACTTCTAAATTCCAAGCATTGCTAACCGAATCGACAACAGCAATTAAATAAGGACGCGGCGGCCCTTCCCAAGCATCTTCAAAGGGGGAAGTGATGCCCCCAGAGGTGGAGGAATACAGCGCATCGACGAGCTCGTTATCGTAGGTTAACACCTGTCCGGCGGTGGCGGAAATGGCGCGATCGGCTGCATTAGAAGTATGCTCCAAACCGAAGTACACTTGACAGTCAGTGTCGGCACAAAGTTGGTAATTGTCCACTGCAAACCGACGCAGGTTTCGCAACGCATAGGTGCGGGCAATTATCGCTTGCGCTTTGGCAGCTTCGTAGGGTGCGTTGGGGCCAATTTCGTGAGGAACCACGCCGCGCAAATAGGTTTCGAGGGGAACGAGGTTGACGAGGGTGTAGTCGCCGTATGTATTGGGTTGCAAGCGCAAGTTTCCCCCGTAGACAAAAACCGCATCGGGATTTTGAGGATCGCCTTCGATGACGCGAACGATACGGTTAGAACTGCTAACGGCGAGCTCGTCACGGTTGTAGCGATAGCCATCAACAACCCAGTAGGCTTGCGTGGCGCGATCGCGCATTTGGGTATCGAGATAGGCTTGAGTGTAGCCGTTGGCGTGCAAACTCTCGAGCAACCAGCGCCGTACTGTGGGAGAATCGTAGACATCGGGATGCGCCCAAACTTGCCAGCGATCGGGTTGGGCAATTTCGGTTTCAATCCCGAGCGATCGCCATCTGGCGGCCATGTGTTCGGCACTTTCAAAGCTGCGATGGTTGCTTAACACTACGCGCTCGTCTAAAATGGGTTCGTCTAGAGGAGGCGTGTCGATTTTTAGGGTGACTTTCTCGGCTTGTAGTTGTTGGGGAGAACCATCGCCACCTGCAAATTGTAACTGCAAGCGATCGCCTTCGCCAGCTTGCAAGGTCACGGTTTCTTTGGGGTTGTCGCCGAAGCGTTGCACGACTCCCACTTGCAGTTCGATGTCTCGCGATGCTTGCGCGTGGGTTGGCAGGTGGGGTAGGGTGACGATCGCGATCGTCGCCGCCAAAATACGCATCGGTTTCCAGTCGAGTTTTAGCACTGTTTTGTCCTGACCCATGTTGTATCTCGATTGTAACAAAAAATTTCACTAAAAATAGGAGAAATAGCCTTGTGCGCTCTGGACTTTTGTGATATTCTATATGATAATGGAAATAGTCGCGTTGATTTTGAAATCGTCACCACTCCCATTATAAAAAATATATCACGAAATTTCTGTCCGCGCAATAGCTTTGTCAAAAAAAATCGAGAGCGAGACGTTCCCATTACCAAACCGGATCGGGAAATATTACCATTGACCGAGAATATCATGGATACAAGCCCCCAGATTTATCCGAGGGGTCAATCCGAAATCCAAAATCTAAAATCTAAAATCTAAAATCGAATGACTCCTTCTGCCGATCCCATGCGTAGCGTTCATACGACGAACTTTCCCGACATTTTGCGACAGTTGGGAATTTCGTTAGTCGTCTCGACGTATCAAGCCGGAAAATTGGTCGTTTTACGAGCCGATGGCAATTCCATTAACACCCATTTTAAGATATTTGACAAACCGATGGGGGTAGCGGTCGATCGCGAAAAGATGGCGATCGGAACGGCATTCCAAATCTGGGAATTGCGGAACGTTCCCGCCGTTACCGACAAACTCGATCCGCCGGGAAAACACGATGCTTGCTATCTTCCGAGAACGGTGCAAATTACGGGAGATATCGACATTCACGAAATGGCGTATATTAACAACGAACTGTGGTTTGCCAATACGCGATTTTCTTGTTTGTGTACCCTCGATGCGACTCACAGTTTTGTTCCCCGTTGGCATCCTCCGTTTATTAGTGCTTACGATTTGAGCGATCGCTGCCATCTGAACGGGTTAGGCATTCGAGACGATCGCCCCCAGTATATCACAGCTTTGGGGGCAACGGATACGCCCAATGGCTGGCGAGAAAACAAAGCTAGCGGTGGCATTCTCATGGATATTGAAGCCAACGAAATTGTGGCATCTGGTTTATCCATGCCCCATTCTCCCCGTTGGTATCGAGACAAACTGTGGGTACTCGAATCGGGCAAGGGTAGCTTGGCAACAGTGGATTTAGCCACAGGAAAAGTAACGCCGATCGCCGAACTTCCTGGCTTTACTCGCGGCATCGATTTTTATGGCGATTTTGCCTTTATCGGTTTGTCGCAAGTGCGAGAAACAGCCGTTTTTAGTGGCATTCCGATTACCGATCGCCTGCAAGAACGCATCTGCGGTGTTTGGGTAGTTAACATTCAAACGGGAGAGACGATCGCGTTTTTGAAGTTTGAAGATGCGGTACAAGAAATTTTTGCCGTTGGCGTTTTATCTGGCATTCAATTCCCAGAGATAATTGATTGGGATAAAGACTTGATGGCAAGTTCTTACGTTCTACCGGATGAAGCCCTCGATCGCGTTGCTAAAATCGATCCAGAACTGCCAATAGCAGATGGTAAAACGCCACCGCGATCGCCTTCCCTAATTCGCCAACAGTTTGAGTTAGGAAATCAATACTACCAGCAAGGAAAACTGACAGAAGCGATCGCTGCCTATCAAACTTGCTTGCAACTGGATTCCAACTTCATTCTCGCGCGTTATAATTTAGGGGTTGTTTTGGGAGATTGCGATCGCTACCAAGAGGCGATCGAACAACTCAAAGGCGCGATCGATCTCGATCCAAAGTCGGTACAGGCTTACAACCGCCTCGGTTTTAGTTATGGCAATCTCAACCAACTCAACGAAGCGATAAAATGTTACGATCGCGCTGTTTCTCTAGAACCCAATTTCGCCCAGGCACATTTTAACTTAGGGATGACGTTATTGCAAGCAGGGGAATTTCGGCGGGGTTTTTCCGAGTGCGAATGGCGTTGGCAAACTGAAGACTTTCAGTCGTTTGATTGCCCTCACCCACCCTGGAACGGTGAAAATATTGCAGACAAAACGCTACTGGTGCATACCGAACAAGGTGCAGGTGATTCCATCCAATTCATCCGCTTTCTTCCCCTAGCCAAGCAGAAATGCAAGCGATTGTTACTCTGTTGTCCGCCTCATCTAAAATCGCTGTTTTCTCAAGTCATAGAGATTGACGAAATTCTCCTCCCCGGTACAATTTCGCTGTCAGCTTTCGATACTTATATTCCCTTGATGAGTTTGCCTCATGTTTTGGGAACCACCATCGATACAATCCCCAATACTATCCCTTACCTAAAAGCGGCTTCTTCTCGGTTTCCTCTCGGAAATACTGGGGACGATCGCCCGAAAATTGGTATTGTCTGGGCGGGTAGCCCCACCCATAAAAACGATCGCCGTCGTTCTTGTGCTTTAGAGGATTTTCTCCCCATTCTCGAACGAGAAGACTGTCAATTTTTTAGCCTGCAAAAAGGCGATCGATCCCGAGAATTATCAGACTTACCCAGTTCCATCGTTGTTGCCGATCTTAGCGATCTCCTCCACGATTTCACCGATACGGCGGCGGCGATCGTCCAACTCGATCTCGTCATTTCTGTCGATACTTCCGTTGCCCATCTTGCCGGAGCATTGGGTCAACCTGTATGGACGTTATTATGCTATCATCCTGATTGGCGGTGGCTGCTCGATCGCGACGATACCCCCTGGTATCCCACCATGCGGCTGTTTCGCCAGCCTCAACCGGGAAACTGGAAAAGCGTTTTCGATCGCGTTTCTGAGGCGTTAGATGATACCCAATTTCAGCAACCCTAACCGTTCGTTCGCTCGAGCCAGTCGATTAAATCAGCTTCGCTTTGGAAATCGAGGAGTGCTTCTCCTAAATCTTCCAGGCGATCGACACTTAACGCTCGGATTTGTGCTTCCATTTCAGGGGCGATCGATCCCAAACGGCGATTCAACAATCGCATCACGAGAGAAACAGCTTCTCGCTCGATACCTTGCTCGATACCTTGCTCGATACCTTGTGCGGTGGCATCTTGGATGCGTTCGAGGTACAATGTTGATAGTTCCATGACTAACTCCCGGTCTTCTGAATCTAGATCTTGACACGTCGCTACGCTCCAATTCAAAATTATAAATTAAAAATTCAAAAGGGTTTTCTCGGTTTTGAATTCCAAATTTTGAATTTTGCATTGCCCCGCAGGGATTGTATTGTTTTGCAAAGCGATCGTAGACAAATCGGGTCATTCAATTTGAGATTTGAGCTTAACCTATTTTACAGTAAGTCCTCTCAAAACGGGGTCAGTTACAATGAAGACGTGAAATCCGATGCGGAGATCGTCACGGGTACGGCACTAAACACCGTCGCCAGAATTTCATCCTCTAAGCGAATGGTAATGTTGGTGACAGTGCCATCAATGGTAATATCGGTAAAGGCAACCCCTTCGGGTAACTGAATGACATCGATCCCCTTTTCAAAATCGGCAATAAAGTCGTTATCCCCACTATTTCGCAACACGAACGTATCCGCACCCGATGCACCGATGAGGACATCTTTCCCCTCATTTCCGACTAAAATATCGTTACCGCTTCCTCCCGTTAGCGTATCGTTACCCGTACCGCCCCAGAGGGTATCATCTCCGTCGTCACCCTGCAAGACATCCGTGCCTTGATTGCCAGAAAGCAAGTCATTTCCTTCATTTCCATGAATGCAGTCATTCCCCACATCGCCTAACGCGATGTCGTTGCCTTCTCCAGCTACAATCCCGTCGTTATCTTGTCCGCCGTAAACGGTATCGTCGCCTAAATTGCCTTGAATGTAATCGTCTCCGGTATTGCCAAAAATGAGATCGTTACCGTCATTGCCTTCCAGGATATCGTTACCGATATTACCTGCAATGATATCGCTTCCAGAACCGCCGCGAACCCCATCGGCATCTTTTCCGGCGAGAATAAAATCGTTTCCAGCACCGCCGTCGATGACATCCGTACCTTGATTTCCGGCTAAGGTATCATCGCCATCGCCACCGTTGATGTTGTCGTTACCTGCCAAAGCAAGAACGATATCGTTGTTGGCAAAAGTAGAGAAAGTTCCGCCAATATTGGTTCCCGTTAGGGTATCAATATCGTCGTCACCTGCGATCTCAGCATCGGTGACATTGACATCGGGAAAATCAGGCGGATTATCCACTAAAGCACAAATCTGTTCGGCGATCGAAACACCACTTCCTCCACCGGAACTCGAATCTTCATCGGGAAAAATAATCGGTGCGGGTACGGGAGTCGGTGTGGGTGTCGGTTCGGGAGAAGGCGACGGCGCAGCTTCGATAACGGAAATGGCAACCGAATCCATATCCGAGAGGGAACCATCGCTGGTGTTGATATCCAACATCGCATCGCCAACGAAGTCCATTTCTGGCGTAAAGGTGAGGCTGGCTAAAGCCGTATTGAGATCGTCAATGCTACCGGAGAATGTCAGCGTGGCATCTTCTGTGCCATCGCCTTCGCTAAACATCAATCCGGTGAGTTCGGCCAGCGTTAGCGTGCCATTATTGACAGTGAGAGTGACTTCTAAATCGTCGCCATTGACATCATCGACGGAAATATCAGAAAGAGTTAGATCCGCGTTAATTTCCGTTTCTAGAGTATCGCTAGGAACGGTATTGACAGGGGGAGAATTTGGCGGTGGTGGTGGAACGACTGTCCAAGTGTCGATCGCATCCATCATCAGGGCTGTCATCCCCGCATCTTGAATCCCCGATCCGGCAGCATTGAGAGTGAGGAGGTAGGTTCCTACAACACTGGTATCAATTGGGGCAGCGAGGAAGAGAGTATATTCTTTTTGCGGGCCAGCAAGCATGACAGCGGCTGGTGGGGGATTGATGAATGCTCCACCCATCGTCAGGTCGATCGCCATCCCATCCCGAGTTAGGGTAAAGTCACTGAGATCGACTCCACTGACGTTTTCGCTAAATTGTATGGTAATTGTATCGACCCCCGTCATCCGGGGATCGGGAGAGACATCGACAATATCGGCAGTGGGAGGGAAAGCGTCGATCGTCAAGTCCGATACAGAGTCAGCGACGCTACTGCGGTTGCCATCAGTATCGGTGACCGCAATGGTGATAGAGTTGCCTTCAGGGGCAGTGGTTCCCGTACCATCGACAGACCAATCGCCCATCATATCGACCGTAGCTGTGCCGAGGGACGTACCGTTGGCAAAAACTTCGATGGTATGGTTGGGGACTCCCGTGCCCTGAACAATGAGGGTGTTATCGCCAGTGACATCCGTTGTCATGTCGCCCACCGTCACCGCGCCGAGGTCGTCTGTCACGACTGTGGTAATCTCAGCATCGGGATCGTTATTTCCCGATTCAGAGAAAATGCCCCCTTCTAAAGCTGCCGTGTTCCCCGTGAGGGTGTTCGTTCCCAGGCGCATGACAGTGCCCGACGAGAAAATACCGCCGCCATTGCTGCCACTAGAATTACCCGAAACCGTCGAGTCTTCGATCGTCACGTTGCCAGCAGCAGTCATACCGCCTCCCTGGCTGCCAGCAGAATTGTTAGAGAGGGTAGAATTTGTGACGGTGACAGCGCCATCAATGGTAACATCGGTAAAGGCAACCTCTGCGGTAGACGGCGATCGCTTCTTATCTTCGAGAATCTTTTTTTAGGAAAAAATGAAACGTAAATCGATCTGGATGCCAATGCTAGCGGCAATTTTGTGTGCCGTTCTCGTGGCTTGCACCGCTTCTACGGTGGAAAACGCACCGCCTGTCAGGGAGAAAAACGCCCCCGATCGCGAACCAATTGCTGCCAGTCTCGACTCCAATTTTGCCATGTCCAACAATCAGTTTGGGTTCGATTTGTTTGCGGAAGTTCGGCAGCAAAATCCTGACAGTAATATCTTTATTTCACCCACGAGTATTAACCTGGCGTTGTTGATGGCATACAATGGAGCCGAGGGAGATACCAAAGCGGCGATCGCCCAAACTCTCCACCTTTCGTCAGAAGATTTAGACAACATCAACCAAAACAGTGCCGCGTTAATGGAGACGCTGGAAAACCTTGATGAAAACGTGCAACTGACGATCGCCAACTCATTGTGGACGCGACAAGGAATTGAATTGAAACCCGACTTTCTCGATCGCGTTTCTCAATTCTACAATGCCCGCGCCGAGTCCTTAGATTTTGACGATCCCAGTGCGGTTGAAACCATCAACAATTGGGTTGCCGATCGCACGAACGATAAAATTGATGGCATCATCGATCGCATCTCTCCCGATAATATTTTATTCCTCATCAACGCTATTTATTTTAAGGGAAATTGGACAGTTCCATTCCCGGAAGCCAGAACCAGCGATCGTCCCTTTACCTTAGCAGACGGATCGCAAAAGCAACATCCGTTGATGTCGGTGACAGATGAATTCGATTACTTAGAGACTGATACCTTCCAAGCCGTTTTTCTGCCCTATGGCGATGGATCCCTCGGATTTTATATCTTTTTACCCCAAGAAAATACCAGCCTTGCTGACTTTTATGCCAATCTCAACGCCGAAAACTGGCAAAGCTGGACGCAACAATTGACTCGCCAACGGGGAACTGTCGCCTTGCCGAAATTCAAACTCGAATACGGCCTCTCCTTAAACCCCGCCTTGCAAAACTTGGGGATGGCGATCGCGTTCGATCGCAATGCTGCTGACTTTTCGGGCTTGCAAGAACCGCCGCCGAGTTTAGCCATTGATGAAGTCAAACACAAGAGTTTTATCGAAGTCAATGAAGCGGGCACCGAAGCCGCCGCCAGTACCTCCGTCGGCGTGACTGCCACTTCTGTCCCCGTCGAAGAGTTTGAAATGACCGTCGATCGTCCGTTTGGGGCCGCGATCGCCGATACTGAGACGGGAACGATTTTATTTTTCGGATCGATCGTCGATCCCGTGCTATAGAGGAACGTCACCTGCTAAAGTAATGCGAGTGTGGTGTGGAGGTCGCGCGACCGTGGTCAGTGTCAGTGCCGTTTCTTGTCCAGAGTCCAACAATACAGTCACAACAGTCGCCGTCGCCCTCAACCGGGCCCTAAACCCCGTCGGGGTCACAGCCAAAGTCAGCCAACGCCAGCGTCGTCTGTTTGTGGTATTTGAAGCCGCCGGAACCCCGAACCCGGATAGTTTGGTGCCCTGGTTGCGACAGGGGTTGGAACGGTTCGACTTAAACGATATTGAAATGGTGACGGTGTGGGGAAGACACCGCAACAGCAAGTCGCCTTTATGGAGTCGCCAATTTCAACGACCCGGCGCGATCGCATCTCCTAAACCACCTCGATCTAAATCTTCTCAACCCAAATCCACTCCTGTCAAAACCCTTTCTCCGGCGACCTTTTTGGGGCTAGGTATACTGGGGTTTTCTGCCGGGGCGATCGCGGCTTCTATTAATGTCGATCGCATTGACGATCGGATTGGGAATATTGAACCGCAACAGGCGATCGATCGCTTAAAACCTCAACTTCCCGAACCCACAGCGACGATCGATCCCGTGCAAACGAACCTATCGGAGTCGCTGCCGTCATCGCCACAGATTAACGCCACTTATCCCCAAAGTGTTACCATTAAAGCCGTTGGCGATATCGTTCCCGGTACGAACTTTCCCGACTACCGCTTGCCAGACAGTCCCGATCGCCTGCTGCCCGAAAATTTGCGATCGCAGCTAGAAGCCGACCTCTTATTTGGCAATTGGGAAACAACACTCACCAATTCTCCCAGTGCGTATAAAGATATCAGTCGCCCTGGGGTTTTTGCGTTCCGTACTCCGCCTGAATACGCTCGCTTGTTCCAAGAAGTGGGCTTCGATATTGTCAATATGGCCAACAATCATACAATGGATTTTGGCGAAAGGGGTTGGCAAGATACGAAAAAATATCTCGACAATGCGGGCATCAAAAGTTTGGGAGAAGTTGACGAAATTATCTATCTCGACGTGCAAGGGGTTCCCGTTGCTTGGATTGGTTTTAGCAGTTACGACGGACATAATACCCTCCACGACTTGGAAAAAGGTCGAGAATTGGTGCAAAAAGCCCGAGAAAATGCTACCCTGGTAGTGGTATCGGTTCATGGCGGTGCAGAAGGCACGGGGGCGCTGCACGTTCGCAACGAAACGGAATTTTTCCTAGGGGAAAATCGCGGCAACATGGTACAATTTTCGCGAGCCATGGTGGATGCGGGAGCAGATTTGATTTTAGGTCACGGCCCCCACGTTCCCCGTGCGATGGAGTTGTATAAGGGTAAGTTAATTGCCTATTCTCTGGGCAATTTCATCGGCTACCGTTCTTTAGCAACGGAGGGAGAAACGGGAGACTCGATGATTTTAACGGTAGAATTGGATTTAGAGGGAAAATTGGTTTCCGGCCAAATTATCTCCGTTCGCCTCAATAACGATGGTGTTCCCTATCTGGATCCGACGGGACGGACGATCGATCTGGTTCGCCGTTTGACGCAAACCGACTTTCCCAATGCGGGAATCGCGATCGATGCTGATGGTACAATTCGAGTGCGGAATTAATGGGGGATTGGGGGATTGGGGAGATGGGGAGACAAGGAGACAAGGAGACAAGGAGAGGGAGGATCGGTGTCCAGTGTCCAGTTAAATCCTTGTCCCCTCCCTAAAACCTAAAACCTAATACCTAAAACCTAATACCTAAAAATTGCCGATGCTAATTTTTCGACAGTCTCGTCTAAATTATCGTTGACAATTTGTACGTCAAATTCGTCGGCGGCTTCGATTTCTTCTCGGGCGCGTTGCAACCGAGTCTCGATCGCGGCTGCTGAATCTCGATCGCGATCGCGCAGGCGACGTTCCAATTCTGCCAGAGAAGGGGGTAAAATAAAAATCGATCGCGCTTCGGGGAATAAGTGGCGCACTTGTCGAGCGCCTTGCAGTTCGATTTCGAGTAAAATGCGCTTACCCTGGCGAATTCCGGCTTCGATGGGGGGACGCGGCGTACCGTAATAGTTTCCCGCAAATTCGGCCCATTCGAGGAGTTCGCCACTAGAAATCATCGCCTCGAATTGGGGACGATCGACGAAAAAATAGTCTTTCCCGTTGACTTCACCTTCGCGGGGCGATCGCGTGGTGGCGGAGATGGATAACTCCAAGTCGGGATATCGCGATCGCACTAAGGCGATCGAGGTTCCTTTGCCTGCGCCACTCGGCCCGGTAATCACAATTAGTTGACCGCTCATGCTCCCGATTGTATGCCAGTTGGGGCGCGATCGCAAGGGTCTGGGGAAACCGGCGGATCGATTCCTTCTTGCTGCCAATAGTCTAGCAGAGATTCGATGCAATCTATGGCAGCAGCGAGGGCATCTTGATAGGTTTTACCCGCCGTACAAGGCTGCATGACGCGATCGGCAAATTCGGGAATTGTCACCAGAAAAAGTTTGTCGGCTTCCGACCATTGTATAGAAATGCTATAGCGATAGTTCGTCATTTCAATGAACAATGAGCAATGAACAATGAACAATATATCGGGCTAAAGCGGGAGGCTTGGCTTTGGGGATGGGTTTTCCTTATCTTGAACGAACATCGGGGGCTTGTATCCAGAATATACTGGGTGAAGGGGGGTAATCGAAAGATCGGATGCCATCGATAAGGCGATCTTGAAACTGCATTAAGTATCTATACTCACTCGCGCCCCTTAGCAAAACCAAGGGCGATCGGCTCGGGGATCGGACGCTTGGGAGGGGCAACCGACGGTAGGTACGCTAGAAACCAATTCTAACAAAAATATGAATTACTAAGTTAAGTCGATCGTTTGCCCGATCGACCGAAATCGGGTTTAACATTTAACAGTGAATGGTAGTTGGGAAGGTTGGTGGCCGGTGACGGTGGTGCGCCCGATCGCCGAGCTTGCAACTACCGCAGGGGTCTAAAGGTTCGATCGCCCGAGCCCGATACCAATTTTGGCAGTTCAATTTTTAGGAGGGGGTTCGGTGGGCAGTTGTTTGTATCCGTGTCAGTATCCGATAATGACCGATGGTGCTTCTCAAATTGTATTCCGGCGGACGTTGCGGCTCGAAACTTTCGAGTGCGTCCGGGATTTGCTACAACAAATTTGGGACAGCCGGCCGGGAGGCGCGATGGTTTTTACCGAAGCGATCGTCTCCCCTCAATTTGCTTGCGATCGCGACATCGCCAACAGTTTTATTGTCGGCGTGTCCGATGGGTTTAGCGTGTTGTTGCGCGGCGATCGCATTGCCGATCGTTCTTTAGACACTTCTTTTCTCTCGAGTACCCTCACCTTCGATGGTGACGACATTGCGGCATTTTTAGAGACACTCGCTGCGGGAACATTTACCGATGGCCACCGCCACAACCTCGGCCGAGCCCGATCGCGGTTGCAGCCTAACGATCCCCAAGTCCAAAGTCAGTTTACCTTTGCCCTGTTTGATTTGCTAGAACAGGCGGCACAACCTCCATCTTTAAGGCGAGACAGCGACGATCTGGCCTTAGAACGCTATCAGGTGCTCGATGAAATTATTGCCCAAGTCGATCGCAATTTCGATCTCTCTTTAGTGCTGGCCCGCGCTGTCGAGAAAATTCGCCAATGCTTGCACGTCGATCGACTGTTGGTGTATCAGTTCGATGCCGATCGACGCATGGCCGAAGTTCTCCAGCCCCACAACGGCGACTCCATCGAAGAACGAGCGCGATCGGGTTGCGTTACTTATCAAGCGCGATCGTCCGATCGGATTACATCCCTGCTTTCCTACGGCGCACCATTTCGGGTTGGCGGTCGCAATTGCCAGCTAGAAAAATACCGTCAAGGCTGCGTTCTAACCGTTGACGATCTTAAAGCGATCGATGGATTTCCAGAAGAAACTTGCCAGTTTTGGCAGACGCCGGAACTTCGATCGATGGCAATTTTTCCGATCGTCGGTCGCGGCCAGTTATGGGGATTGCTCGTTGCTCATCATTGCTTTCAACCCCGAATCTGGAGCGAGAGCGACAAGCAGTTTTTGCAGCAAGTTAGTCGTTATTTGTCAATTGCAGTGGTGCAGTCGCGCTTGTCGGGGCAACTGGCACAAGAACATAACAACCTAGAACGCTGCGTTAGCGAACGCACGCAAGCCTTGGAAGATGCGGTTTTAGCAGCGCAAGCAGCCAACCGGATCAAGAATGAATTTATCTCGACCATGAGCCACGAATTACGAACGCCGCTCACCTGCGTTATTGGGATGTCGGCGACGTTGCTGCATTGGTCTTTAGGGCAACTCAGCCCCAAACAACGGGAATACTTACAAAAGATCCACAGTAGCGGCGAGAAACTCATGGGATCGATCGACAATATTCTCGATATTTCTCGCTTGGAATCGGGTCAACTCACGTTACACAGTCGTTGGTTTTCCCTGTCGCGGTTGGTGCGCCAAACCCTGCGCCTCGTTGAAGATCGGGCGCGGGACAAGGACATCGAATTGAATGCGGAGGTGGAGATCGAACCCGAAGAAGACCAATTTTGTGCCGATCGCGATCGGGTGCGCCAAAGTCTGTTAAACTTACTCAATAATGCGATTAAGTTTACCCCCAAAGGAGGGAAGACCCTGTTGAAAGTGCAGCGCGATCGCTCGACAGCGATCTTTGAAATTCAAGATACGGGTATTGGCATTCCCGACGATCGTAAGTCGCTGCTATTTCAAGCCTTTCAACAACTCGACTCCACCCACACTCGCAGTTACGAAGGGATGGGGTTGGGGCTGGCATTAGCCAAGCAATTTATCGAGTTGCATGGTGGTTCCATTGAGGTCGAATCTGCCGTCGGTGTGGGATCTAAATTTACCGTGCGCCTTCCTTTACAAACCCACGTTCGTGGGTCGCGTTCCGATGGTCTATCCGCAGCAGAAGGAGGCTTAGAGATGCAGGCAAAAGCTAACCGCAATATTGTCTTGATCAGCGATCGCGATGAAGAAGCGACGCTCATTTGTAACGTCCTCACAGCAGCAGGATATCATGTGGTTTGGACGATCGAGGGATCGACAGCCCTCGATCGCTTGGAGGTTTTACATCCCAAAGTCGCCCTCATTGATGCCGATTTATCTGACATGGATGGCTGCGATATTATTTCCAGTTTGCGCGGCGCACCCAGTACGCGATCGATTAAAATTTTACCCTTAGTTGATGCCAATATCCCCGATCGCTGTCAGTATTATTTAGAGTGCGGCGCTGACAATTGCTTGCAAAAACCCGTCGAACCTGAAGAGTTGTTAAATTGCGTCGCTGCATTGGTGACTGTCTAATGGTACAATCGATCTTGAAGTTGCGAGCTATCCCATTGATGGTGTTTAATCCAATCTCTTCTATACCGCCCGATACCCCCTTGTACGATCATCCTCTCCCAGAATTGGAAAACTGGCTGCGATCGCGGGGATGCCAGCAAGACGCGCAAGAACTCAATTTATGGACGGTGGAGGGTTCCGGTTGGAGTGCGGAATTAGAACTCGACATCGATCGCCTCACGGTTTCCTATCTC
>CAKZKB010000104.1 GCA_937121005.1 uncultured cyanobacterium
GTTTATTCTTCCACGAATAAATTCGGGGGCTTGTATCCATGATATTCTCGGTCAAATATTCGCATCCTCTAGTGGTATAAAAGTTGACTTGACGATCGCGAAAATTACCACACCAAAACCCGCGCTTCGTACTCGGGCAAGTCTACCATTATTTGCCCGTCGCCCGATTCGATATCGAAATCTCGCGTCCATTCGTGCCAAGTTCCGTCAGCAGGAAAGTTAGGAACGGTATAGTTGGCTAAAAAGTTGTCCGAGAAATTGGCAATGACAACAATGCGCGAACCTTCATCGTTCCAGCGCGTAAAAGCGATAACTTTGGACTCTGGATCTTCGTGGAAAAACTCGATGTGTTCCGTTTGTAGAGCCGGATTTTGCTTGCGTAAGGCAATTAAACCTTTATAGTATTCAAACAGTCCGCGATTGAGATCGTTATCGAGCAGCGTCCAATCAATTTTTGTCGGATCGGGATCGGTGCGATGGTAGTCGCCAAATTCTTCACCCATCCATAGCATAGGAATGCCGATCGCGGTCATTAAAATTGCCGCACCCAGTTTGAGACGCTTGAATGCTGCTTCGTCGAAAATCTCGCGGTTAGAGAGTTCTACCATCATCCGATCGCGATCGTGATTGCTGAGATAGTTAACAATATCCGTCGCGCCGGGATAGCCTTGACGCTTGCCGTCGATCGCCTCTTTGAGTCGTTCTAAATCGAACGTATCGCCGCAAATATGCTCTTTAATACAGTGATAAAAACTTTCGTGCCAGCAACCTTCCATCGGCCCGTTAATACCAATTAGATCGGTGGTTTCGGGAATATGTTCGGCAACGTTATAAAATGGTTTTTCCCCAGCCGTTTTATTGGCTTCCGAGACGATCCAACCCATAAAATCGTAGTTGGCGATTTGGCGAGCCGCATCGTAGCGAATGCCATCGATATGGTATTCTTGAATCCAAAAACGCACGACATCGCCAATAAATTTACGGGCTGGATAGGTTTCGTAGTTCTCGTCGTAATGCTCGAAATTAAACTCCGGCCCCCAGGTATTATCGGGATCGCGAGGAGAATGGTGATACCAATAATCGTGGTCGATTTGAGTTAAGGGACTCGATGCCTCGGAATGGTTGTAAATGCCGTCAAGGAAGACACGAATGCCGCGAGCGTGGCATTCATCGATTAAATGCTTCAGGTCGGCGGTAGATCCGTAGCTCGATTCGGCGGCAAAAAAGTAACGGGGATTGTAGCCCCAACTGTACTCTCCCGGATATTCGTTTACAGGCATCAATTCGATGGCTGTAATTCCCAGTTCGCTAAGATAATCGAGTTTTCCGATAACGTCCTTGTATTTGCCGCGCGGGTTGCGATCGTCCTCGCCTCCAGAAAAGTCGCCGACGTGCATTTCGTAGATAATTAAATCGCGATCGCTCGGTAAGGAGTTGCCATCGTGCGACCAAACATAGGTATCGACAATTCTGGAACCCTCTTTGATGCGAATTATGCCATTTTGAGACTCATTGGCAATCTCAGTAGCATAGGGATCGACGATTTCTGTCCATTCGTCAGGTTCGAGAAACCAAGATTTACTTCGCACGCGAAACTTGTATTCGTAATCGCCATCTTCGAGTTCGACTTTAGTACGAAAATAGCCGTCGTCACCTTTTTCCATCGGGATGGGTTCCCATTCTGAGAACGAGCCCGTAACGGCAGCTTCTTTGTTGTAGGGGGCAAATAAGGCAAATTCGATCGCGGTGGCCATGGCGGTAAGATCTCAATAAGGGAATAATTTCAGCTTAGGTCAGGCGATTGGATAAAGATATCTGACTTAAGAGCGATCTTTTTTCTATCTTAGGGGGGAGGATCGCCGCAGATCCTCCCTTTGATGTTATTCACCGTACAAATATCCTTCTTTAGGGGGATACCTTCCTCTGTTAAGTTTCGATAACGTAAGGGAGAAGCGAAATTCACAACACCGACTTTTTATGCCATCTCAGAGTCTTGAAGCCAACGCTTCCAACTTGAAATCTCGCGAAGAGCAGCAGCTATTCGATGCGTATAGCGCTCTGAGCGTTGATGACAAACTAGCGTGGTTTTATATCGTCTACGAGCAAATGGGAGACTCGATTACTCCCGCCGCTCCCGGTGCAGCCGAACCTGCTGTGATTCCGGAGTTGATGGGCGATCGCTACTACGAAATGAACGACGACGATCAACTCAATATTATGAGAGAGATCGTTGAGTGCCAGGACACCGAATACAGCCGCGCCTACGGAACCATGACCCCCAACAACCAACTGTTGTTGTGGTATGCTTGGGCAGAATTGATGGGCGATCGCGTTGTCGGATACTCGTCTGAAAACGCCAGCGATCGCGTCAAAGAGATCGCCCAAAAAACCGAGGCGCTCGACTTCCAAGCGCAGATCTCTGTGTTCCGCGAAGTAGCGAGCCAAATGGGTTACAGCGAAGTCGGCCCGGTTTCCAGTCAAAAAGAAGTCGGCCGCACGCCGAGCCTGTAGTTAAACTTAATGTTTTCAAGCGTTAAACTGAAATTGAGGAGGAATCCCATGAACTTCAAAAAAATCTTTAGCTTCCTGTTAGCGGCTTTTGCCTGCGTCGCCATGTTCTGCACGAGCGTTGCGCCTGCATTTGCCAGCCAAACGGACAATACTACCCCCCGAGACAACTCGCTGTCTAAGGGTGCAGAACCCATGGAAGATATCGAGCGCAAGTCCAAAGAAGTTATCGACCAAGGCCCGCGATCGCTCGACGAATCGCGCAGCAAGCAAGGCATGGGTCTGAACTTGGTGCAAGGCAATTCTGACAAAGAAAATGTCACCCAAGAGACCAGCAAACGCGGTCAAACGACTCTCAACGACCAAGTGGAAGACGCGATTAACAAGCTCACGGGCAATCGCTAAGTTGGGTAGTCGCTAATCCCTAAGTCCTCGATCGAGATCGCCAAAGCGATCTCGATTTTTTTTGATGTTCGATAAAAGTAGATAAAAATAGGGCGGGCAATTGCCCACCCTACGGTTTTTATGGGAATGGCGATCGCGTATCGATTACGCGGCGCGCAAACCGTAAGTCATCATTTTCATAATATCGCGGGTTTTGAAACCGATGTTTTCCAACGCTTCGCTGTAAGCGATGGAAAAGTCTTCGATCAGTTCTTCCTTGGGCATTCCCAAAGTGCGAGCGTCGTCAGCAACGCGATCGAGCATTTTCCAAACGATGGGCAAGTTTTGGCGGTTGGCTGCGTCGATGCGATCTTTAACGTCTTCAAAGTTGGCTTTTAACCATTCTTCGCCGAAGTTGAGGTGCATATACTCATCTTCGACCACGCCTTCGGTGATTTTGCGAGCGAAGGGATCGGCCACGGGGATATAGATGTTGTAAGCCGCGATCGCGAAACATTCGATAATTAACGATTGGATCACCAAGCAGGTGACAACATCGCCATTGGCAAACGCCTCTTGGAAATTGCCGTGCAGTTGGGTAAAATACTCGCGGGCAAATTCCATGTCGGGCGTGACTTTCAGGTTGCGACCGCAGGCTTGGAACCCTTTCATGTGGCGGCCTTCCATTTTAGAAAGTTTGAGCAACTCGTCTTTGCGATCGGGAATCATTTCCCCGAGATGGACGTAGTTTTCGCGGGCTTCCATCTCGCCCTCGATGACAATGGCGTTGATGCGGCTGTAGGCATCTTTGTAGGTGTCGCTGTGGAAGTCGAGCGTGTCGAGCGTCGGAACGGCTGCAAGCTGCGGCATTGTTTCAGTTCTCCTCAGTAGAATCGCAAGGTAGCACTATACCGATTGTAGAGAAAATTACGGAATTGCGCTGTTTCGGCGCGGCATCGTTCTTTTCCCCTCGGTACGGTCGTTCTCGGCCGCAGACCTCGATCTGAAGCGCGAGAGCGAATTGGATCTTTTACTTACTCTAGCGGCTTTAGCGCGACAAAAACAGTCTTGGAGCCAGAATAACGGCCTTGGAGGGATCCGGGCTGTTCTTCTGTCGCCCCCGGATTCGATCGGGCTTCCCAAACTTGCCCTTGTTGGGGTATAGTGGAAACTTGGCTCAAAATTTGACTCCCCCTTAGTGAAGCATGATCAAGATTCGACTCAAGCGCATGGGCAAAAAGCGCGAGGTTCATTTCCGCATCGTCGCCATCAAAAGCTCGGCTCGCCGCGACGGTCGCAGTTTGGAGCAGTTGGGATACTACAACCCGCGCAGCGACGAAACGCGCTTGGACGTGCCCGCCCTGGTACGCTGGCTCCAAAACGGGGCGCAACCGACGGAGACGGCAATGTTCAAAGGACTGGGCAACCTCGGCGACATGGCCGGGATGATGAAGAAGGCACAGGAAATGAAGACCCGCATGGCGGAGCTGCAGGACCAGCTGCACACGATCACCGTCATCGGCGAAAGCGGCGCGGGCCTCGTCAAGGCGACCTCGACCGCGAAGGGCGAACTGATCGGCCTCGACATTGACCCGTCCATCTTCAATGCCGACGACAA
>CAKZKB010000105.1 GCA_937121005.1 uncultured cyanobacterium
AATTATTCGGTAGTCATGCAAGGTGGTGATAGTGTCACAAGGACTCTATACTTTAGCTAACGATCCTGTCCGCGATTCGCTCTTAGCCCTGCTCAACAGCATTGAGGCGAACTGGGGCAAGGATGTTCCGGTTTGCATTATTCCTTACGACGATCGGCTAGACAGGGTATCAGCCGACATTGCCGATCGCGAGAATGTGTTCTTGTTCGATCGTCCTGAAGTGGTTCGTAAGTGGATGAGATTTGTAGTCGAGTTTCGAGGATTGTACGATCGCTACTCTCACCCACTAACCTTTTCTAAAAAAATAGCTCCGTTGAACTACCATCGTAAATATTGTGCCTTCGACGGGCCGTTCGATCGCTTCATTTTCATCGATTGCGATACCTTAGTTTTTCAACCGCTCGACTATATTTTTCCCAAGTTAGACGACTACGATGTTATCGTTCACGACTACCAACGGATAACCTCCGTGCGCTTGCAACTGGTTGGCAATTTGTGGGAGATCTTAAAACCCGTTTACAGCGATCGCTATACCCCAGACACTTTTGCCGATCGCTTTCACTGTTCGGGATTTTGGGCGGCTCGTAAAGGATCGATCTCCACTAAAGATTTAGAAAACATTCTCCAAGATCTTAAAAATGGTGAGATCGAGGCCTTCAAAGAAATGCTGACCGAACAAAACATCCTCAACTACATGACCCTAAAAAAGCAGTTTAGCTTGTATAATTTTACCCTGGACAAAGCCTCAAAATATAATACCGGATCCTGTGTCAGTTCGCCTCACTTCCACGAAAAAGATGGGGTACTCTACGATCGCGATCTGAAACTCTCTTACTTGCACTACATGGGAATTAAAAACGAACGCTTACAGCAATTGGTAAGTCGGACGGAAAAAAATCTTCCCCTCGATTCCGATGACGAACAGACCGACTGGAAATTACAAAACATTCCTTATAAAGACATTTTCCTTCACTATCGGTTTATGCCGTGCTAAGAGAGGGTTGAGGTGCGAGGTATGAGGTATGAGGTGTGAGGTAGGACGAAGTAGGGATTAGGGATTAGGTTTTAGGTATTAGGGAAAGTACAAGGACTTAACTGGACACTGGACACCGATCCCCCCATCTCCTTGTCTCCTTGTCCCCTTGTCTCCCCCTCTCCCCCTCTCCCCCTCTTAAAACTGGTCACTGGTCACTGATTATCCCCCTAATCCCCCAATTCCCCAGTATCGGGAACTTCCGGGCGATCGGGCGGTGCGGGTGGGGCAGGCAACCGTCGCGGATCGATGGGGGTAATGGGAGCAAATTCGTTGGCGTTTCCTCCCTCGTCTTCCGGTTTGGGAATGGTGGCTAAACCCACGCGATCGCCCCCCACTTCTCGCAAAATATCGAGCACTTGCACGACATCATTGTAGCTGCTCATAGGATGGGCGTAAAGCACCATCAAACCTTCTGGATTTTGGGTTTGATAGGCTTCGAGCACCCGCATCAGTTGAGCTTGGTTGACGGGTTGCTTTTCGATATAAATTTGTCCCAACGGATCGACACTCACGGGCAAAATGGCCCGCATTTGCGCTTCTCCGGTACTGGCTTGGGGTAAGTCCAGGTTAATGGCTTGCTGGCGGCTCAACCCCACTGCACCGAGGATAAAGAAGGTGAGAATGCAGAAAATCACATCCAGCAAGGGGATGATTTCGATGCGAACTTCATCGCCGATCGCGTCTGAGTGAATTTTCATTGTGGGGTGATGGGTAATAGGTGATTTTATTTCCAAGGATCGGGAGAGTTGTCTTTTCCGTCGATTCCGTCTGCGGGGGGAGAAATGTTGGGATCGGGTGCGGGACGATCGCCCGGCGCGTTATCGAGTCCATCGATGGCGTTCCAGTGTTGGCGGTAGAGAAGTTCGAGAGTGTTACCCGACTTGCGAAACAGCTTGGTTTGCTGGAAAGAGAGCCCTTGAAACAAGCGGTAGAATGCCAAACCCGCGATCGCAATTACCAAGCCAACCGCAGTGCTGATCAAGGCTTCGCCAATACCCAGGGTGACACCCGTTGTCGCAGTGGTGCCCAAGTCGCTAATGCTGATGGAGCCCAGGGAGTCGATCAACCCCAGAACCGTTCCCAACAAACCGAGTAGAGGAGCGAGGGCGATCGTCGCTTCCAGGATTTTATCGCCGCGCCGCATCTCGGCCAGTTCTTCGTCGGCGGCGGCTTCGAGTGCCAGTTGGAACAGTTGCGGATCCGGGCGTTTCAGTCTCAACGGCGCGTACAAAAACCGGCCGATGGGGCGATCGCGCGACTGTTTGGCAATTTCTTCGGCCAGGTTCCAGTCGTGGTTGGCCGCGTCGAGGACGCGATTGACGATTTGGCGTTCGCGCAGCAGCACCCGACCCCAAAACCACAGCCGCTCGAAAACGGTTCCTAGCGACAAAATTGACAAAACAATCAGGGGGATTAATGTCGGCCCCCCTTTCTCAAAAAATTCTCCCAAATTCACGCTCGTGCCTTAACCTCCATGCGATCGCACCCTATCCGTTTATCATTATTCCATCTTTACTGCCCGTTACCGGGCTTGCAATTCGATAACGTTTGCGCGGATGGTGACATCGTAAGCCCCGAAGATATCCTGGCCGAGCAGGCCCATATCCAGTTCTGGCCCGGCGATCGCCACGACAGTATTGTTTTGTTGCAGTCCCCCGACCTCAATTGTGGCTACCCGGCCGAGATCGATGGGGACGTTGCGCTGGCTGGCGGTATTGACAAAGGCTCGCCCTTCGGGGATTACGCCTAACTCGGCGGCCATCCGTTGAGTAATTACCGTACCGCTCGCCCCGGTGTCGAACAGCATTTCGTAGGTGCGGCCGTTGAAGGTCACATTGACAGCCGGAACGTTGGCCAGGCGGCGGTTGATGGGAATTTCAAAGGAACCTTCCGCCGTCGTTGCGGTACTCGGCGATCGCTGTTGGGATCTGGCTGCGTCGAGGATTTCTTCGGGGGTTTGCCCCTCGCAAAGATGTCCGAGATCGAGGGTACTCCCCGATCCGGTGATGAAAAAGCAGCCGTCCCGCTCTTGGGCTGGGGCTTCTAGGGGCAGCAGGAGCGTCCCCAGCAGTGAAAGTCCCACGAACCAATGGTGCTGTGCCATGTCAACTCGCGTCCGTTCTCGCGTCAGTATTACCAGTATACGCAATCAGATGGCGATCGCCAGCCGCTTCGCTCCAATTCAGAGTTCAGAGTTCAGAGTTCAGAATTTCGAGAACCTCATCCTCCTTCATTTCCAACCCTGTATCGCCATCACCGAAAACCCATCCCAATCCATCCTGAAAATAGTAACACTTTGAACCAACAACCATCTGTGTCTATCCTATTCATCTGTGGTTGCAGACTTCAACCCAACCTACACTCTGGGAGGGCGAGGCATTCACCAACTTTATTATCGGTTAAAACCGTCGATTAATTGGTGTGAATGCCTAGCCCCTACAATTAAATGGCAACGGGATCTCGTTGTAAATTGGCTTCGTCCTTGACCATGCGCCCATCTTCCATTTCCACAATGCGATCGGCTACGTCTAGAATCCGGTGGTCGTGCGTCACCATCAAAATCGTACAGCCTTGTTGCTTCGCCAAACTCTGCATGAGCTCGACAACCGCACGCCCGGTTTTACTGTCTAAAGCGGCGGTGGGTTCGTCAGCGAGAACCAATTTCGGATGGCTGACGAGGGCGCGGGCGATCGCCACCCGTTGCTTTTGTCCCCCGGATAAACTGGAGGGGTAGTAGTTAATATGCTCTTTCAATCCCACTGCTTCTAGGATTTCCGTACTTTGTTGTAAAATTTGTTTCTTGGACAGTTCTGGATGCAAATCGAGGGACATTTGCACGTTTTGGCGGGCGGTCAAACTTCTTAACAAATTGTGCGCCTGGAAAATATAGCCGATGTTGCGGCGAATTCTGACCATTTTACCTTTCCCCGCGCCGTTGAGCTCTTGCCCGAGAATGCGAACGCTACCCGCTTGCACCGATCGCAAGCCTCCCATCAAGGTTAGCAGGGTGGTTTTCCCGCAACCGGAAGGCCCCATTAAAATCACCACTTCCCCAGGGTTGAGTCGCAAAGAAATATCGAACAAAACCTGCTTGCGAAGTTCGCCTTCGCCGAAGGTGTGGTCGAGGTTGGTAATGTTAACGACGGGTTGAGATTCCATAATAGTTCAGTCGAGAAAGGAAGCAGGCGGTAGATGGAATAGTTTGGCTAGTTGCTGTAGTTGCGTGGCGCTTAAATCTCGCTTGCCGTCAAGCACATCGCGCAAGTGGATTTCGCTGCTTTTCTGAAGACCGCAATCGTGTGATTATAGCACGAGAGATGGGATCGGGGAAGGGCGATCGGGCAATTTGTTCGACACCGCTAAACCTCAGTTGACCTACCACACTCCAATTCTACGATCGTTGTATCACTATTCCTCAATAGGGAAGCGCGAATGCGGCCAGTCTTTAGCGATCGTTTTTAGTATCTGCTGGTAGAATTGAGCCAACGACAGCGATCGCCCTTGACGATCGCCGATCGGGAGAGCTACAATAAGCCTACGCTCTGTCAAGTCAAAGAAAAAATGGGTTTAGAATGGTTATCGCTGCCCCAGAACCCAAACCAACCTTGCAGCCAACTGGCGAACAACGAGTCGTATTCCGAGGGATTTCTTGGGATGCTTACTTGCAAATCTTGGCGGCGTTGCCGCGATCGCGCGGTTCTCGTTTGACTTATGAGGAACGAGAACAGCCACATAATTTCCTTATCCTTTGACTAGAGAAATTTCGTCAATTCCTAGTTTCTTTAACTCCGTTGATGGCGGTTCAATTTTTAACTTCCCCAAGTCTTCCACCATTTTTTGAACATCCGAGTCTTTCACGCCATAGCGAGCGGCTACGCTATGAATATCTCCTTGAGTAACTTCTCGAACAATTTTCTCAGCTAATCGCTTCGTATATTTGCGTCTGATTTCGACATAATCTAAGTTTTCACTAAAAGGTTTTTGACAACGATCGCACTTAAATTGTCGTCGATTAGCCTGAAGGATAACTTGTGTTTCTCCCCAAGGTAAATCTTTAATCAAATGAACATGGTTTTGGTGTAAACGATGGCTTTTACGATCGCATTGAGGGCAAATTGCTTCTTTTTCTTCAGCTTCTAGAGTCAGGATAATTTGTTTTTC
>CAKZKB010000106.1 GCA_937121005.1 uncultured cyanobacterium
TGCCACGATCGTAACGTAGTTATTGCGCTCCGATTCAGTTTCTTCAGCAGTGGCAAAATTGCTTTCAAATGTCGTAGTTTCTGCCACTTGCGGCGCACCCGGATCCTCTTGCCCGGAAAGAACGGTTGCGAGGCGTTCTTCTACTGCTAAAAAGGCTTGATTGTACTTGTCGCCCTGGCGCAAAAAGAAGCCTAAAGTGTCTTTAACCACGCTGTCGGCAATGCTGTCGTCGAGCTCCGATTTTGCTCCGTTACCAACGCGAATGGCAGCATCGTTTGTCACTGTATCGAGCACCACCAACACTTCATTGGCTTCTGCTTCCGGCGTGGGAAACCATTTTTCAAACAAGCTATTGGTAAAACTGGTGGCGGTTTCGCCGTAGTTAAAATGGCGCAAAGTAACAAAGCGTACTTTCGTTCCCGTTTTCTCGAACACCTGTTCTAACTCGGTAACGAGTTTGGTTTCGTTGATGGGACTGAGAACGTCAGCATCGTCGATAATGAAGGTGGTATCTTCGGCTGAAAGTACGGGCAGATCGTAAACGCCTGTCGCTTGGGCTGGGGCGGCGAACCAACCGCCGATCGTCAGCAGGGTAGCGATACAGAGTGCGAGGAGTCGTTTCATTGTTTTTATATAAGGAGACTTGCAGTTAAACTAAGTATACGAGACCGATCGCCCCTCGATCGAGTGTCTGTGGGGAGATCTGCGAAGATCGCGACTTCAGTTCCAGCGCCATGGCAAGAATTAGGGTTTTCACGTCCGGGGCGATCGTTTAAAATCTTAACGAGGGTTGGCGATCGCAACGGTAACGTTGCGAGGGACGGGATCTCTGACCCATTTTACCGCAAATGCCGATCGCGCCGGGAGACAATCTGTTTCTAAAATAAGAGTATCAATGGCGATCGCGACAGCTTCAAGGCTCGATCGCGACTCCGTTTGTCACCGCAGAACCTCGCTATGCAACCCACGAACCCCAACCAGTTTACCGAAAAAGCCTGGGAAGCGATTTCCCGCACGCCCGACATTGCCAAAAGTGCCGGACACCAACAACTTGAAAGCGAACATTTGATGTCGTCGCTGCTGCAACGAGATGGCTTGGCGACGAGCATTTTTAATCGCTTGGAAATGTCGGTGCAGCAACTTCGCGATCGTACCCAAGAATTCATCGATCGCCAGCCAAAAGTAAGTGGAAGCGGTACGTCTGTCTACTTGGGCCAAAGCCTGGACAAACTGCTCGATCGCGCCGATACCCATCGCAAAAATTATAAAGATGAGTACATTTCCATCGAGCATTTGCTGTTAGCATATACAAAAGACGATCGCTTTGGCAAGGAACTTTACAAACAGTTCCAACTCACCGAAGCCAAACTCAAAGACGCTATCTCCAAAATTCGCGGATCTCAAAAAGTGACCGACCAAAACCCAGAAGGAAAATACAACGCCCTGACCAAATACGGACGCGACCTCACCGAAGCTGCCACCGAAGGCAAATTGGATCCGGTGATCGGTCGAGATGAAGAAATTCGGCGCACCGTACAAATTCTCTCGCGCCGTACTAAAAATAACCCGGTTTTAATTGGCGAACCCGGTGTCGGAAAAACCGCGATCGCCGAAGGATTAGCACAGCGCATTGTCAAAGGGGACGTACCCGAATCCTTACGCGATCGTCGCCTGATTGCCCTCGATATGGGGGCCTTAATTGCCGGGGCCAAATATCGCGGCGAGTTTGAAGAACGCCTGAAAGCGGTACTCAAAGAAGTCACCGAATCCCAAGGCCAGATTATCATGTTTATCGACGAAATTCATACCGTCGTCGGTGCGGGAGCGGTGCAAGGTTCTATGGATGCGGGTAACTTGCTCAAACCCATGTTAGCCCGAGGCGAATTGCGCTGTATTGGAGCCACTACTTTAGACGAATACCGCAAGTATATCGAAAAAGATGCGGCTCTAGAACGGCGCTTTCAACAAGTCTATATCGACCAACCCAGCGTTGAGGATACCATCTCGATTTTACGAGGGATTAAAGACCGCTACGAAACCCACCACAACGTCAAAATTTCCGATACGGCGTTGGTGGCGGCGGCTACACTTTCGACGCGCTATATCAGCGATCGCTTTTTGCCCGACAAGGCCATCGATTTGGTGGACGAAGCGGCGGCGAAGCTGAAAATGGAAAGCACCTCGAAGCCAGAAGAACTCGACGAGATCGATCGTAAAATCATGCAGTTGGAGATGGAAAAACTCTCGCTGCAAAAAGAGAGCGATGCGGCTTCCATCGAGCGGTTACAACGCATCGAAAAAGAGCTCGCCAACTACAAAGAAGAGCAAGCGGGTCTCAACGCCCAATGGCAAGCGGAAAAAGAAGTGCTCGATCGCCGCAAAACGGTTAAAGAAGAGATCGATCGCATCAAGGTCGAAATCGAGAATGCCGAGCGCAACTACGATCTCAATCGTGCCGCCGAGCTCAAATATGGCAAACTCTCGGACTTACAAAAAGAACTGGAAAAAACTCAATCGGAACTTGAAGAGCGCCAAAGTTACGGCAAATCCCTGTTGCGCGAGGAAGTCACCGAAGCTGACATTGCCGAAATCATCTCCAAGTGGACTGGGATTCCAGTTAGCAAACTGGTGGAGTCGGAAATGCAAAAACTGCTCCAACTCGAAGACATATTGCACGATCGCGTTATCGGTCAAGAAGAAGCCGTCACTGCGGTTGCCGATGCCATTCAACGCTCTCGGGCCGGACTTTCCGATCCCAATCGTCCCTTAGCCAGTTTCATTTTTCTCGGGCCGACAGGTGTGGGTAAAACCGAGCTCGCCAAAGCCTTGGCAGCCTATCTTTTCGACACCGAAGAAGCGATGGTTCGCATCGATATGTCCGAGTACATGGAAAAACACGCCGTGTCTCGTTTAATTGGTGCGCCTCCGGGATATGTTGGTTACGACGAAGGAGGTCAACTCACCGAAGCAGTGCGCCGCCGTCCGTACTCGGTGATTCTATTCGATGAAATCGAAAAAGCGCACCCGGATGTCTTCAATGTACTGCTGCAATTGTTGGACGACGGACGGATTACAGACGCGCAAGGTCGCACGGTAGACTTTAAAAATGCGATCGCGATTATGACCAGCAATATTGGTTCGCAATTCATCCTCGATGTGTCGGGAGATGACAGCCGTTACGAGGAAATGCGCGATCGGGTTATCGATACCATGCGATCGAGTTTTCGTCCTGAATTCCTCAACCGCATTGACGAAATTATCATCTTCCACGCCTTGCAAAAAGAACAGTTGCGCGAGATCGTGAAACTGCAATTGCAACGGTTAGAAGTGCGCCTCGCCGACAAGAAAATGGCGCTGAAACTCTCCGATGAAGCCCTTGACTTTTTAACGGAAGTGGGTTACGATCCGGTATATGGGGCGCGGCCGTTAAAACGAGCCATCCAACGCGAAATAGAAACGCCGATCGCCAAAGGAATTTTGCGCGGCGAGTTCAAAGAAGGAAGTACGGTTTTTGTCGATGTGGAGAACGAACGCTTAGCATTTAAGCCGCTACCAGAAACGCTGCTAACCTCCGCATCATAACTCTAGATCGGGTAGGCAACACCTACCCTATTTTTTTGCGCGATCGAGCGCGATCGCGACTCATACAATAACAATCTGTCACACCCCTTAGTAAATTTTCGTAAAAATTAGCCAGAATTGAGGTAGATCGGGGTGAAGAGTGTAAGAGAACCCGCCAAGGATCTTTACACGCCTATGTATGCAGACACCATGACACAACCGCTTTGTTCCCGACAATGGCTGCGACATCTCTGTGTTGTCGCCATTGTCGCCATTCCTATCGCGATCGCGGTTCCGCAACTGGCGATCGCCGCCAACCTCAGCCGTGACGATATGACAACCGCCACAGCATGGAACTCGCGTACCGAAGAAAGTGAAGACTGCGAGTGGTTGGGACTGTGCGAGTAGCACGATTGTAGACCTTTAGTTTGGGATTGATAACGATGACGCAGACGATCGCTCCTTTCGATCTTCCCACATTTTACCGCGCTTGCAACCCGAGCAAGACCATCGACATTAGCAATGCCGACGATCGTCCCTATTATATCGATTTTTCTCCCGTTCGCGGCAGCGACATCATCGAAGAATTGCAGGCGAACATCTCTTTATTTTCTCCGGACGTACCGACTTGTCAACTGTTCGCCGGACATATTGGCTGCGGAAAATCCACCGAACTGTTACGCTTAAAGGCTGCATTAGAAAACGATGGCTTCCACGTCGTCTATTTCGAGTCGTCGAGAGACTTGGATATGGCAGATGTGGATGTTGGCGATATTTTACTGGCGATCGCGCATCAAGTCAGCGAAAATTTAGACGCGATCGGTCTGGAGTTGCAACCAACAGGATTAAAAGCTATTTTACAAGGTGCGACGGCTTGGTTGCGATCGGAAGTTGATGTCGAAGTGGCTGCTAACATTCCCGGTGTTGGCGAAGTCGGAGTCAGCAAAGATGGCTTTTCTCTGGGGTTGGGAATTGGCAAGCTGACGGCGAAGACGAAAAACAGTCCCAAATTGCGATCGAAGTTGCGACAGTATTTAGAACCGCGAGTCACGGGGATTTTATCTGCCATTAACGATGAGTTACTCGCACCCGCGATCGCGGCTTTGCAGCAACGGGGTAAAAAAGGTCTGGTGGTGATTATCGACAACCTCGATCGCCTCGATAGCGTCGCCAAACCCTGGGGACGATTGCAGCCGGAATATCTATTTGTCGATCGCGGCGAACAGTTACGCAATCTCAATTGTCACGTTGTTTATACCATCCCGTTAGGGTTAGTGTTTTCTAACGACTTGGGACGCTTAGTGATGCGGTTTGGGGTCGATCCGAAGGTGTTACCAATGATTCCCGTGTCTCGACGGGATGGGACAACGGACGAGGAAGGAATGAAATTGCTGCGCCAAATGGTGCTGGTGCGTGCCTTTCCCGGAGGCGATTCGATGGACTCTCTCGATGCAGTTTTCGACTCGATTGAAAGTCTCGATCGCTTGTGTTGCGTCAGTGGCGGACATCCCCGCAATTTGCTAAAATTACTGCATCGCTGGATTGAAAAAGAACGCAAGTTGCCTTTGTCTCGGCACAGCTTAGAAGCAGTGATTAAAGAACGTCGCAATCAACTGACGCTTCCCATCGACGATCGCGAGTGGAAATTGTTACGAAAAGTGGCAGCGAACAAGCGAGTCAACGGACAAGAAGACTATCAAACTTTGGTTCGCAGTACGTTTGTCTTCGAGTATCGAGATGAGGAGGGATCGTGGTTTGATATCAATCCTATTCTGGGTAATGGGTAATGTCAACGAACAACGCATCAACGAACAACGAACAAGAGAATGTAGGTTGGGTTGAAGTTATGAAACCCAACACAGTCGCAAATTGGTCGCGTTGGGTATCGTTCCTCTACCCAACCTACTATTTTCGGTCATTGGTAATTGGTAATTGGAGATGTTTGGTATGACACAGTTACTCGAAAATTCATCGACAGCTAACGCACACAGCCTAGACGAATTGGCGTTCGCCTTAAATTATTCTCGCGGCGAGTTTAAGCTGGTTTTTGTACGCTGCAATTTTTTACAACTGCGATCGCGGTTAATTGCACAGTTGCAAGAACGACTCGACTTCGCGATCGCAAATCTGACCCTAGACGAGTCAGCAACGACGCTGTTCGATCCCATTCGCGAAGCCATTTCCGAAAACCAACCCGCCGCCGTTTCCATTTGCGGACTGGAGACGGTTCGGGAGATCGATCGCCTGCTAGAAGCCACTAACAAAGTTAGGGAGGAGTTTCGCAAAGCGTTTCATTTTCCCTTAGTGTTGTGGGTCGATGACGAAATTCTCAGCAAGCTGATTTGTTTGGTTCCTGATTTTGAAAGTTGGGGGACAGTGTACGAGTTTTCGATTTCTGAAGGTGAGTTACTGGCGACGATCGCGCACTATTGCGATCGCGTTTACGATGCCATTCTCGGCCGCAATCCGTCTGGGTGGATCTGCGGAACGGAATTGCTTGCAGATGGCGATCGCAAAGAATTACTAGCGACGCTAAATGCCATTGGTAGCAGCAATATTAATATAGAAGACCGTCGGGAAGCGGAGATTGAGTTTTTATTCGGTCAAATTGAATACAGACAAGACAATATCGAAGCCGCGATCGAGCATTACGATCGCAGTGTCGAACTGTTTCAGTCGATTGAAAATCCAGATACTTCGACCTTAGCGAAGCAATCGCTGTCCGTATCGATGCTGGGTTTTTGCCAGATGCGGCTAGCCGATCTCTATCCCGCTAGTAACCGCCAGCATTGGCAGCAAGCGAAGCATTACATCGCCGGGTCGATCGATATCCTTAAATCCATCGAGCGTTGGGATCTCGTGTCGCGATCGATTAGCTTTTATGGCGAAGTTTTAAGCTATTTAGAAAATTGGACAGAACTCGAAGCAATCGCTAAAGAAGGGTTATCCCTGCATCAGACCTACGGATCGTTGCTGCAACTGGCTTCAGACTATGGATTTTTGGCATTTATTTACCGCAACAGTTGCCAGTGGGAGAAAGTTCGCGAGTCCGCAGCTAAAGCACTGGAAGTTTTAAACGATGCGTCCGGATCGATTTCCGATCTGGAGCGACCGTATCGGATTATTTTAGCCAACTTATATCGCCTGTTGCTGGTGGAAGCATTGCAGCATTTGGGTCAAAAGCGATACGCTCGCAAATACTTAAACTTCACTCGCCAATCGCTTCTC
>CAKZKB010000107.1 GCA_937121005.1 uncultured cyanobacterium
TGGGGCAAATTTATTTTAAAGGGCGATCGAAACGTTGTTTGAGGCGGGTGGCCTTACCGACGCGATCGCGCAGGTAGTACAGTTTGGCGCGGCGCACTTTGGCCCGGCGCACGATCTGAATCGACGCAACGCGCGGCGAGTGGATTAAGAAAACCCGTTCGACTCCCACGCCTTGGAAGATTCTGCGGACGGTAATGGTTTCGCCGATCCCGCCGTTTCGCATGGCGATGACCGTACCTTCGTAGGGTTGCACCCGTTCTTTACCGCCTTCGGAGATGCGAACTCCGACGCGCACGGTGTCGCCGACGTTGATGGTCGGCAAGTCTGTTTTCAGATGGGGTGCTTCCAGGGACTGGATAGCTTCTACAGCGTTCATCAGCTTGGTTTAAAAAACTTGCAGTCTTCTACTATAGCGCCCGATTGCATCTCTGTCTAGGCCTCGGACGGAAAAAAAGCCACCCCAGGGGGCGGGAATAACAACGCCATCGGTTGTTAGGGGACAAGCTGACAGCACAAAAAAACCGGGCAACACGCCCGGCTCTCTTTTTATTACCTACTCAGATTTTAAGCCTTGCGACGTTTTAAGCCAGCAGCAAGACCGCCAACGGTTAGCAGGGCCACAACGCTCGTGGGTTCGGGTACGGATTTTGGGTCTGATTCTTCAGCAGTACCAGAGATATTGTCAACGCGGAAACCAGCAACTCCACCAGCATCATCAACAACAAAGTCTAAAGTATTAAGACCAGAGACAAATCCACTATCGATGGAAAAATCAGTTAGGACTTTAAATGCCTCATTTCCTCGGCTAGTTATCTGTCCGGTACTAATACCATTGATCAGGATATCACGACCATAGTTGTCAGCTGTCCACGATCCACTGATAGATGCCGTGCTCGGATCGAATCCTGAAAGATCGAAAGTTGTCCTGAAAGTCCTTTGGATTCCATTCGGACTGCCATCAGAATCTTGCCAAATCCATGCAGAATCGCTATCATTTGGGACGTAGTTCCCGTGAACTGGACGCAGGAATATCGTTTCTGGACTCGTTCCGGTTTCAAGAATTGAGTAGTTGGGATCTACACTCCCTTGACTCAAGACCGATCCAGAACGATCGACACCTGTATTGAAAAGGCCTGTAATTTCTGCCGAACTTGCAGGAGTCGCAATCAGCATCGTGGCAACGGGTAGAACTCCAAGACTAATTGCGAATTTTTTGGCGATTTTAAACATGAGATATAACCTCGTTAAAAATGAGTGGCAGCAGATACAATTGACTATGCCGAAAGAAATACGCATAGCCCCTTTATTTTTTAGATCTTGCTTTCTTGTCTTGACAGACAATTGCTCGATGTATGTCTATTGCACTGCCTAAAACAATACTAGCGAAATTATCTAGCTTCTATGTGAAGAAGCCGTAAAGATTCAGTGGATGTACCCGATTCTTTGTTCTTATAAATCCCCCCAATTCCTAGCCGTTTGTTAGCGAACTATCCCTTTAGGGAGAGAGAGAAATATCTCTTTAGACTGTTACTCTACAAGCAGTTTTGTATTAAGAAAAAAACCGCCTACAGGGGGCGGGGCAGGCACGACAACGCGATCGGTTGGGGTTGTTGGGTTTCATCACTTCAACCCAACCTACACCTGTTCTGCTCAAACGATCGCCAATTACCAATTACCCATAATTTTGAATTTTGAATTCTGAATTCCCAAAAGGTTTACTCGTTCATGTTGCGATAGGTAGCGACCGCCGAGGGAGAAATGCGGTTGAGATAGCGGAAGATCCAGTATTTCACCACTGTATCGAGAATGACGGGAAATGTAGCAATAAACATGAAGTTAAAATCTCGACTTTCGGGTAAGCCAAAATGACGGGCAACGCCTTCTAATATCACTTCCCAACCGTGCGGGGAGTGATAGCCGACGAACATATCGGTAAATAAGATAATGATAAAGGCTTTGGCGCTATCGCTCAAACCGTAGATGATATCGTCCATAAAGGACTTGAGAATCGCTACTTCTTGCTTGCTGGTGACGAGGACAATGGAAAATGCCACCAAGGAAGAGAGATCGGCAAAGACATTTTTAATGGCGTTGTCGCTTTGCTTGCGATATTTTGCGGCAATTTCGTGGGCTTCTTCAACTACTCGATCTTCAATTTCTTCGGCGGTGAGGGTTGGGGTTTCGCCAATTAAAATCCGAAACTGCAAGCGTTCCTCGTAGCGGTTGAGCTCTAAAAATGCCTCTTCTTCCATATCTTGGTTGAGGAAAGTCGGAACGCGATCGTCTGCTAAGCGATCGTAGATGGGTTCGATGATGAAGTTTTTAGAAATCTGGTGAGTGAGTAAAGGAATGAGAATCAGCAACAAAACGAATTTCAGCGAAATAACGGTTTTGTCTTTGTAGTAGCGAAACTTTTCGACGACTTCAGTTTCGGCATTGGGATCGAGTTCGCGTTTGAGACGATCGAGGGTACGCAATATCGATCGCGGGACGAAACTGGTTTGCATCGTCTTCATGGGACGATCGCCGCCATCAGTTTCGTTTGTATTGGTCGAACTCGGATCGTAAACATTTTTGCGACCGAGTTTGTTATTGGGATCGTCGCCAAAAACTCGCGGCGTTTTGGTCAAGAAAGGCGAACTCAACGGCGAACCAAATCGCGAAGCGGGTTCCCTTTGCAAAACGGGTTTGGTGTCCGGTGGCGGTGGCGGCGGTAAGGGTTCGGCGGTATATTTAGCGGCGATCGCGTCGATAATTTGCAGTTTTCGCAAGACTTCAGTGGTTTCGACTGGGGCAATGAGGTTGGGAACGACATCAGTTTCAGTAAATGGGGCGCTGCGGATTTTTTGGGCGACGCTGGGCTTAAAGACTTCAACGATATACAGACTGTAGTCGAACTCGATGGTACTGACTTTAATGGTTTGTAAATGGCGATCGAGATCGGAGTGAAACAAGCGATCGACGTTGGCACTGTAGCCATTGCCTACAGGCGCACCCTCAAAGTAGCGATTTTCGAGTTCTTGAATTTTTAACGCCGCTTCGTAGGCGCGATCGAGGGCGCGTTTGGGGGTATAAACCAACCAACGATGTGCCGATCGCAACGGTTTGGTCAAGGCATTCAAAACGCTCATAGGTCGATCGCCGTAAAAGACAGTTAGTCTGGTTGTACGAAAATAATGTAACAGAGATTTGTAGGGGCGAAAGGCTTTCGCCCTGGCCCGTGCCAACTCCGTAACGTTATTTTAGAAAAATGGTATAATCATCGGTGCAGGGATTGTAGCAAAAAAGTCGGGGAGATTGGTGTATTGTCGGAATCGATTTGGATTGTCGGTGCGGTAAGGAGCGGAAAAACGGCGCGTTTGGTTGAGTTTGCCCGCCAAATTTGCGATCGCCTCTCCTATCCCGATCGCCTCCCCTCGCGCTTGCGAACCGCAGCCAACACTCGTACTTTACTCGTCTTTGCCGCCAACGGCGACAACCGCTTAGATCTCGACGATCGCCTGCGCGACTTGGCCCCGCAACGGTTTCGCACCACCACGCCAACGGGGTTTTTTCGCGATGAGGTTATCTTATTCTGGCCCCTGCTGGTGGAAAAATTGCACCTGCGGGCTCAGTTTCCCATCCAATTGCGCCCGGAAACCGAACAGGAGTTGGCGACGCAACTGTGGGGCGATCGCCTGGAAACCGGAAAGCTGCACCAAGAGGGCGTTACAGACTACCGCATGGTGCGCCGGATCCTCGACTTGCTGCAACTGGCGGGGGCGGCGGGCGTTCCTTCAGAAGAGATTGCTTCGATTTTAACTCAAGGTTTGGCGGCTGAGTTTGCCGATCTGTGGCACAGTATGGCAGAAGCGGCGATCCAATGGCGAGACTGGTGCTTGGAACGCGGTTTGCTGACCTACGGGGTTATTTT
>CAKZKB010000108.1 GCA_937121005.1 uncultured cyanobacterium
TGGCGCGGGGGAAACTGGAACCGTTCCGAGGGGTTGGTGAGTGTGATGCGATAACTGTTGTCCGACAAGGGAACAATTTCGACTGTATCGGAAGCGTTCTCTAGGGTAAACCAGCGCACGACTGTAATATCCAAAGGTGGACGATCGCGTTCCGGTTGACCATAGAATAGTTCGTAGGCACTTGTCAAGCCACCGCGCAAAACAAAGGCCCCATTGAGGTTATCGGGTGCATTGACAATAAAGACGCGATCGCGGTCTGAGAATTGTTCTAAACTGGCGACAACCGATTCGGAAATATTGCCTGCAACTGCCCAGTTGCGATCGCTGTTGTATAGAGAAACACCCCAAAACAACAGCAGACAGGCATAAATGGCGATAATTTTAACAGGAGTTTTCAGGATAGATATAAAAACTAAAGCAAGGGCGATCGCGGCAAAAACAGAACCGAAGTAGACAAATCGCTCTCCGTCCGTGCTGACAGTATCCACATTTAGATTGAGTCCGGGCAAAAAAGAAATATATGTCGCTATCGTTAAATAGATAATTGCCAAAGCGACAGTTTTATGGCGATGGCGAACGCATTGCCAAAGGGCGATCGTCCACAAAATTACAATGACGACGATCGCCGCTTTCCAGAAGGATTCGCCTAAAGATTCGATGGCAGGTAAAAATGTTCTTGCTGTATAAATTCGCAGGTTCCGTAAAATATGACCCGCATCAAAATTGAGATGGACATCTTTCCCGTAAACGCCGACAACCACTTCCAATTGAAGATAGCGAATGGCGAGATAGACGAAAAAGGTTAATCCATAGAGGAAAGGCAGGACGATCGCGCGTTTTATATCTATTTTCCCCACATTGTAGGGGCGAACGGTCTTCGCCCGATCGCCAGTTTGTCCAAGTACCAAAATCCGATAAACTTGATGAAGAAAGATTAAAACGGGAAAGACGAATACAGACTCTTTTGCCAACAAACCACAGAAGAATAAGCCGCACGAAATCGCGATCGCGTCTCCTTTCAAGCGCGATCGTACCGCAAACAAATAGACCGCAAATGCGGCTAGAGTAAAGAAGACAGCAATGACATCCGATCGCCCCGAAATCCAGCATACCGACTCGCTATGACTGGGAAGTAAGAGAAACGTCAACCCCGACAGATAAACAGTTAACTGCTTCTGCTTCTTCGATAACTCGAGATCGACAGCGAGGTAGAACGCAATGACAGCAACGAGGACAGCAGAGGCAAAATAAAAGAGTAAATTGGTGATATGATAGAAAACTGGATTGAGTCCTGCGGTAAGATAGTTAACGTAGAAACTCAGAGAGACAAAGGGACGGAAAAAGGTATTAAATTTTTTGCCCAACTGCAACGGTTGCGCCAAAGCAAGCGGCCCCCAATTATCGACGATCGCGATATGCTTGAAATCGTCAGCTAGAAAAAACGCATCGATCGTCTGGGAAAAACAAACCAGTCCCAAAACGATGCCGAAAATGGCAACAGCGAGAGAATATTTCCACGTCAAAAGGGTTGGGCGATCGCTCATTTAGGTCGGTAAGCGCACAATACAAACAGAATTATCTTACCCGATCGCGTTGGATTTGGCGAAAAAATTTGTTAAACTAGGGACGATCGCCTAGAAAAAATCCTATAGTGCTAGCTAGAGTTTGGAGTGCATCTCTTGTCGGAATTGATGCTGTCAAAGTGGGAGTCGAAGTTGATGTATCCGGCGGACTTCCGGGAATTGTTGTCGTCGGGTTGCCCGACACTGCCGTACAAGAATCGAAAGAACGGGTAAAAGCGGCGTTGAAAAATTCTGGCTACGCTTTTCCCATGCGTCGCATTGTGGTTAACTTAACTCCCGCCGACTTACGCAAAGAAGGCCCCAGTTTCGATCTGCCTGTCAGTATCGGTATTTTAGCCGCATCGGAGCAAATTGCAGCCGATTTATTGGGCGATTTTTTATTTTTAGGCGAAGTTTCTTTAGATGGTAGCCTGCGTCCGGTTGCGGGAGTTTTACCCATCGCCGCCGCCGCCAAAAACTTAGGACTTGCGGGTATGGTGGTTCCCACTGCGAACGTCCGCGAAGCTGCGGTTATCGACGGTTTGGAAGTGTATGGCTGCGATAGCATCGCCGAAGTCGCCGATTTGCTTAACGATTGCGATCGCTATACTCCCTATCAAATCGATCCGAAAGCCGAACTCGATCGCACTCAATTTAAGGGGTTAGATCTCAAAGATGTAAAAGGGCAAAATCACGCTCGCCGGGCTTTGGAAATCGCTGCTACAGGCGCTCACAATCTTATCTTCGTGGGCCCTCCTGGGAGTGGCAAAACCATGTTAGCCCGACGCTTACCCAGTATTTTACCACCTTTGGCGATCGAGGAAGCATTGGAAGTCACGCAAATTTATTCCGTCGCCGGACTTCTCAAAGATCGAGGACAATTAATCGCCGAACGACCCTTCCGCAGTCCCCACCATTCCGCTTCCGGGCCTTCTTTAGTCGGTGGCGGTAGCTATCCCAAACCCGGCGAGATTTCTCTATCACATAAGGGGATACTTTTTCTTGATGAATTAACAGAATTCAAGCGCGATGTGCTAGAATTTTTACGACAACCTTTAGAAGATGGTTGTGTCAGCATTTCTCGCGCTCGTCAGTCCGTTCGTTTCCCGGCACAATTTACCCTCGTTGCCAGTACGAACCCCTGTCCTTGCGGTTATTATGGAGACCCGATCCAACAGTGCACTTGTTCGCCAAACCAACGGGAGAGATACTGGGCAAAACTATCCGGGCCGCTGATGGATCGCATCGATTTACAAGTGGCAGTTAACCGCTTGAAACCGGAAGAAATTACCCGTCAGCCAACGGGAGAACCATCCGAACCCGTCCGAGAACGGGTACAAATGGGACGCGATCGCGCTCGGTTTCGGTTTCGCGAGGCTCATATCTCCTCCAACGCTGAAATGCAAAGCCGCGATATCCGTCAGTGGTGCATTCTCGACGACGTATCGCGCAATTTGCTCGAGTCCGCCATTCGTAAATTGGGCCTATCTGCACGTGCCACCGATCGCATCTTAAAAGTGGCTCGCACCATTGCCGATCTAGCCGGGGATGAGGCAATAAAATCGCCGCACGTTGCCGAAGCCATTCAGTATAGAACCATCGATCGCATGGGTGGATAATGGGTGGATAATGGTCTTATAAATTCTAGTTTCCAGTTAGTTCGGGAGCGAGACGCTCTCATTACCCAAGCGTAAGTATTCAGATTGTACAGAGAAACCCGGTTTCTAAAGGGAAAAACTCGGATT
>CAKZKB010000109.1 GCA_937121005.1 uncultured cyanobacterium
GCCGTAACCCGGCTCCTTCCGAGCAATTGGTGAGACTTAGCTTTGCTTGGTCAAAATACAAATCAATTCGTCTTGGTTGGGTTGTGCTTCCTCGATATCGAATCCAAAGCCGAGTCGATCGCGACAGTAGGCTAAAAAGTCGCAAAAGGTATCTGCTGTCCAGACATGATAGTGAATACTATAATCCATGTCCAGCAAAGTTTCAATTCGGGCATTAACTTGTTCTTCTGGGACTTTATCGACGAGGCGCACGTATTCTTCAAAGTAATCTCGCTTGGAACGATTGGACGTACCGCGATATTCCCGCAGCAAGCGATCGATGGGAGTTAAAGGACGATCGCGATCGAAGGTATAGCGCTTGTCAGGAATGGCGATATATAAAGCACCACCAATTTTTAGCACTCTCAAGGCATTTTTTATGGCTAAAATTGGATTTCGCAAATGTTCGACAACGTGATTGGCAATGGCAAAATTGTAACTTCTGTTGGCAATTGTCTCTAAATGAATGCCGTCGTCGAGAATATCGACTTCTACGAGTGGCAGTTCTGCCAGTTCGGGATAGTGTTGCCGCAGTTGTTCGACAGAGAGGCGATCGACATAGCGAACGCTGGCATTTTTCGGAACGGTTAGGGGGGTGTGTAACGCGCCAATTTCGATGCCATTTCCGCGCAGATATCGATAGGCGAGAGATCGGCGCGTCCGTTCTCTTGGGTTAAGAGACTCTGGAATAGGTTCGGGTTGGCGAGCCCAATTAAACAGGGAAATCAATTTATTTTTCATGGTGTTTTGGTTGGGGATACTGACTGCGAGAACTGAGAACGCTATCGAGATTCGTTTGCCATTGAAAGCGATCGCGATCGACATTGGCGACTTTTTGTGCTAAGATCGCGACACCTGCAAATCCGGCCGCATGGGGAACGGATTCTTGTCCGGGGAATATGGTATCGGGGTGCATTCGCATGGGCGTAAACAGTCCCGATTCAATTACTTTAAACCCTAACGGTGGAGAAAACAAGACGTTCAAGCCTTCATCTGAAAATCGCCAAAAATCCCAGGGTTGCTCGTGTAGGGGCCAGGAAAAATGGCTTGCGTGGAAGGTATAACCGCCAATATCGAGCAGTTGGTTGATTTCTCTGGCAACCAGTCAAGGCATGGCTAAATGTTCGAGAACCGAGAGGGAAAAAATGGCATCGAATTGGCGATCGCCGAAGTATTTCGAGAGTTGGTGCGCGTCGCCAACGACATCTGTATTGTCGTCGGGATAGTAGTCAAACCCGGTATAAGATGCAGCATTTGGAAACAGCGATCGTCGGCTTTGGCTGTTGTCTCCGACAATGCGAGATCCAATTTCTAAGACGTGGAGATGGCGATCGTTAACAAGCTGACAAAACTCTTCAAATAAGCCACCTACGCGATCGGTATTAGCAGGGGGAAGCGGTTGAGAACCGGGAAAAGAAACAGTTTTGCTGAAGCTGCGATCGCCACTGGCAAATCGAAACTCGACTTGGTGTTGGCTGAGGCGAGGAATATAGACAACAAAACCGCAGCGATCGTCTTGGCAGTATTGCGGGTATAATATAGAAACATCTCGACGGCGATGCCAATGCGAGATGGAAACGCAGCGATCGCCGATGCAAATTTTGACGTTTTGTAACGGTTCTTGTTTGCTTAACAGCCAACCTTCTATGGCGATACCGTAATCGTTCGACCACGATCGGTTGATGCCGATAATGGCGCGATCGTCTTCTACAATGGCAACCGTTTGGACGCGATCGAGCCGTTCGATCGTTTTTTCCAGCAGTCTCGCCGTCGCATAGCGAATGCCCCGATATTGCCAATCGGTATAGGTTTTTTCCAGCAGATGCAAACTTCGCAAGATGGTGTTAGCAATGTTCATCAATGGCAACGAGTTGGTTCGCAAGCATTCAGGTTGTCTACAGAAACCCGGTTTCTCGCTTATAGTCTAGACTAGATTCGATTTTTTCCTTTCAGAAACCGGGTTTCTACACCAGGGTATGCGAGGATACCTGAATAGTTACGTTGGTTCATCTGCCCCCAATTGTACTACCGATCGGCATCAAGAAAGTACGTTTTACACCAATTTCCAGAATTAATGCAAAATTAATGTAGGGGCGATTCGCGAATCGCCCCTACTATTGGAAAATGGTATGATATTAGCGGGGAGGGGACACCTTACGCCTGAAGTGTAACGATAGAGGCGATCGCCGCCAAGTTTTTTTCACAACTGGCAATTTTTCCTCTATAATAATGGCAGCGAACTTTGAGATTTTGCCATGCTCGTTACCACCACCGATGTCGTTCAAGGCGCAACCGTCACCTCTTACCTCGGCGTTGTCACCGCCGAAGTCGTTTACGGTAGCAACGCACTGCGCGACTTTTTTGCTGGAATTCGCGATATCATTGGCGGACGCACCAACAGTTATGAAGAAGTGTTTCAAAAAGGCCAGCAAGAGGCGATCGAAGAACTGAAAAAACGAGCCCGTGACTTGGGTGCGGATGCAGTTGTGGGAGTCGAACTCGATACCGGAACCATCAACATCGACGATCGCGGTGCGTTGTTACTCATCACCGGAACCGGAACGGCGGTTAAATTGGGATAAGGTATTAGGTGTTAGGTTTTAGGGGTTAGGTTTTAGGGGGACTTGAACCAGAAAACCAATTTTCACGCCAGAATACCTGACATCTAAATCGTTGTTCGTTGCTCGTTGTTGCGTTGATGCGTTGAAGATGCGTTTCCACCAAGATACCATTGAAGCCGTTAAAGAACGGGTCGATATTTACGAAGTCGTCTCCGAAAAAGTCGTCCTCCGCAAGCAGGGGAAAGACTTCATTGGCTTGTGCCCGTTTCACGAGGAAAAAACCCCCAGTTTCAGCGTCAGTCCCAGCAAGCAAATGTATTACTGCTTTGGTTGCGGACAAGGTGGAAATGCCATCACTTTTCTCAAGCAACTGAACCAACAGTCGTTTGCAGAAGTGGTTCTCGATTTAGCGCAACGCTATCAGATCCCAGTTAAAACCCTCGATCCTGAAAAACAACAGGAATTTCAACGCCAACTATCCGTTCGCGAACAACTCTACGAAATTTTAGCTGTCGCTGCCAACTTCTACCAACACGCTTTACACCAACCCCAGGGAAAACTTGCCCTAGAGTATGTCACCTCAGAACGCAAACTCAGCGACGAAACCCTACAAATTTTCCAAGTGGGTTACGCACCCGGCGGTTGGGAAACGCTGTACGGTTATTTAGTCGAACAAAAGCGTTACCCCGTCGAACTTGTGGAACGAACGGGGTTAATTGCAGCTAGGAAAAAAGGCGTAGGTTACTACGATCGCTTCCGCGATCGCCTGATTATTCCGATTTGCGATGCCAACGGACGTATCATCGGTTTTGGGGGCCGAAGTTTGGGAGACGAACAGCCAAAATATCTCAACTCTCCCGAAACGGAACTGTTCGACAAAGGTAAGACTTTATTTGCCCTCGATAAAGCCAAAAGTGCCATTTCTAGCGACGATAAAGCCATTGTTGTCGAGGGATATTTCGACGCGATCGCTCTTCATGCGGCCGGAATTGCCAACGTCGTCGCCTCACTTGGAACCGCCTTAAGTACCTCGCAAGTGCGACAATTGTTGCGCTATACTGAGTCTAAACAAATTATATTTAATTTCGATGCCGACGCAGCCGGAATTAAAGCCGCCAGTCGCGCCATTGGGGAAGTGGAAACCCTCGCCTATCGCGGTGAAGTGCAGTTGCGAATACTCAGCATTCCCGAAGGAAAAGACGCAGACGAATTTTTACAAACCGCCGATGTTTCCGAATATCGCCAGCTAGTCGATACTGCACCCTTTTGGTTGGACTGGCAAATCGATCGCCAACTGAGCGATCGCGACCTCGATCGCGCCGACGACTATCACAAAGCGGCCCAAGAACTGGTTAAATTACTGATAAAAATAGAAGACATCAATACTCGCACCCACTACCTCGATCGCTGTGCGGAAAAACTCTCGCGCAACGACGATCGCCTGAAGCCGCTTTTAGTCGAAAATCTGCTGGCTCGCATCAAAAAAAACTGGCTCGAAGGCGGTAAAGGAGCCAAACAGGACGCGATCGCGCCGTTACCCGAAAGTAGCGATCGCAGTTTGCTGGCGCGTGCCGAAGCCGATTTACTACGAATTTACTTGCACTGTCCTGAAGAACGCGATCGTGTTTTTCAAGCGATCTGCGATTTAGAAGAGCGAGATATTTACTTCAGCTTCTCCCACCACCGCTTTTTATGGCAGCAACTCGTCGAATTGGATGGTGAAAGTAGTACGAGTCCGAAAAATATAGTCTCCCAACTGCAAGATCGCCTGGCTGAATTTCCCGATCGCCTGCAACAAATTAACCCACTGTTATATCTAGACGAAACCAGCCGCCAAAGCCTGCATCGCATCGACTTAGTGTTGCGATCCGCCGTCGCTAGTATCGAACGGGTCATTTGCGAAAAACGCTACCGTCAGTATCTCGAATTGTGGTCGCAAACCGACTGCAAACACGATGCCGATCGCAGTCGCACGTATCAAGAAAAACTCTATGCCGAAAAACTCCGCATGGAAGAACTCGATCGCCTGCGACTGGTCAATTTTCAGGACTTAGTACAATCTCCGCTCAACGACTCCTTTGTCTAACCCTTATGCCACCGATTATCTTACCATTAAAAGCCATTTTATTGCAAGTGCTATTTTTGGCGATCGCGATCGCCATCGAAGCCTTCGTGTGGCGTAGAAAACTCCACCTCCCGCGTCGAACCACCGTTGAATTTGCCATGGCAACGAACCTACTCGCCGCAGTAGTTGGCTGGTTAGTCTTTTTTCTGGTACAGCGATTTTTAATGCCGCGATCGCTTCAAATTCAATTAGTCAGTTACATTTTTTTTAGCAACTTTGTCCCCAACAGTTGGATGGGACTATCGGAATGGCTAGTCATTCTAATTTGTTTTGGTGTCTTTTTAATGACTTATATTGTCAAAGCCAAAGGACTGTCGTTAATGCAATGGATGGAAGTGTTACCGCCATCCATTACCATTCCCAAGAAAGACGTACCGAAGGTTTTGACCTCAATTCTTCCCAAAATCCATCGCCAACAGAATTTCACTCTTCTAGTCGGTCATTCCGTCAGTCACAGCGCGATCTTGATAATTTTGTTCGTCTTAAATCTCAGACTGCTAGGATGAGCTATGAACTCCATCAGATGGTTGCACGGCAATCTCAAACCACCGAAATTCTTCTCTTGGCAAACCTTCATTCTCATTGCCTTAATTCTGTGGTTTTTCCTCATTCTCGTACTGCTGTCAGTGCCGGGGATAGAATACGACGAAACCTTTTTAAATGCCTTGGCGCAACTGTTTTTCGTGGTGGGTGTCGGTTGGTGGCAAACCGAAACCCCTTGGAAACTCGGAGGGTTTCCTCTCGGCCCCTGGATTGTTAGTGCTTTAGTCTGTACCTTTGTCTTTGAAAACGATGCCGATCGCCTGCCAGATATTGCCTTTTTGATGTGGCCGTTGCTGACTGCATTTCTGTCGAGTTTGCCCTTCTTTTTCAATCGCGGCTTCAAATTTCAAGTTCCTCCCCTTGCCGATCGCATCAAACTCACCCTATTTTGGCTGCTATGCTTGCTCGTTTGTTGCTGGCTGCAATTTCACTTTTATATTACCGCCTGGTTAGCGAGTTACCCCAATCTTTTAGTCGGAGATCTACCCAATAGCCAGTTTGTCGTCCGTATTGGCGATCTCCCCCCAGAAAACGAACCTAATTATTTAGGAGGTCGCACCGTTTTAGATGCGCTACAATGGTGGACAGTCGCACAAATTCAAAATTATACCTGGCCGGAAGTCGAGAAAGTGTTGTTCGATCTGAGACATCGAAATACCAACCTAGAAGATGCGATCTTCCCACGAACCAAAAACGTTCCCGTTGCTTTCCTGTGGAAACCCGAAATTGATATAATGGGGGGCGGCGATCGGTATAATTTAAACCTACGCGCTCGCTGGCGGGGGCCAGCCTCCGAAGCTGGCATTCCCTCTTTAGTGCGGACTTGTCGCGTACAACGCACGCCTCCCGATCCCCAAGTTAGCGCGATCGGGGTGATTGAATGCCAAGCCGATATCGAATTTGAAGATGCTTACGAACCAACATGAACGATACGATTCAAAAACGCTCTACCAACCCTGTAAACTTGGGTAGCATTACCACCATTGCGGCTAATGTGTTTCGCGAAGCGATCCGCGATCGCATTTTTTATCTCGTCGGTGCTTACGCCGTGTTTCTCGTCCTCGCTTTGGTGATGTTACCAGAAATTGCCGGAGGAGCGGAAGATAAAATGCTCGTCGATTTTAGCTTAGCCGCGACGACATTAATCGGTCTAGTGGCTGCGATTTTGTTGGGGACAGGATTGATTAAAAAAGAAATCGAAAAGCGCACTATTTTGATTCTCGCCTCTAAACCAATCGGCCGCAGCGAACTGACCGTCGGTAAGTTTTTAGGCTTGGCAAGCGTTATTTTTGTTATCGATTTGGCGGCCACGGGGTTTAGCCTCATCTTGCTCGCGATCGCGGGAGTCAGTTACAATCTTGGCGCGATCGCTCTAGCCGCATTATTTCTATTTCTGCAACTGACGGTTATGGTTGCCGTTTCCCTCGTCTTCGGCGTGTTTACTGATTTTCCCGTCGCCGTTTTTCTCTCATTCTGTATCTATTTTATGGGACATTTCAGCCGCGACTTGCTGCGACTGGGAGAAGAAACCCAAAACACGGCGATCGAATGGGTGACCACTGCATTTTATACGGTCTTACCGGACTTGGCACGACTGGACTTAAAAAACGATGCGGTCTACGGTTTGGTTGCCTTTCCCGATACTGGAACCTTGCTTCTCAACGCCGCTTACGGTATCGTTTATACTCTGTTTTTGTTAGCATTGGCGATCGCGATTTTTTCGCAAAAAGAATTTTAACCGTAGGGGCGAATGGCATTCGCCCTCTCCAAGTTGCATCAAATTGTACCATCGATCGAATGTAGTAGAATTAGCGAGTAAGATGCTCCCATTACCAAACTCAAAGACCGCGACAAACCTCCTTGTAGCGTCCCTCTCGGGCGCTACGGACTCTGGAGGCAGAGCCTCTAGAATAACTGCAACCACAGATAAATAGGATAAACACGGATGAGTTTTTGGAAAAAATTGTATATCTCTCGAAGATGAATTAGGATATACACAGGTATCTCCTGGTAATATCTTACATGAGGCAGAGCCTTTAGAATAGCATTCCCTGGCAGAGCTAGGGAACGAGGGATGAAGATTTCGTCTCCGGTCGATCGCTGCTATACTGAGAGAAAGAATTCAGTAACGCACCATGGCAACGACAACTATCGAACTGTCCGATCGCGTCGATCGCGCCTTACAAGAACTCTCGCAGCAAACCGGCCAGTCTCAGGAAGATCTGATTCGAGAAGCGGTCGATCGCTACTTGCTCGATCGCGAGGAAACTGCACCCGACGATCGCAATGAGTCTCCAACAAATTTACAGTCTTTCTTGCAGCGTGTTGAAGACATTACAGCAAACTTGACTGAAGAGGATCTCGAAGGATTACCTACAGATGGCGCAGTTAACCATGACTTCTATATTTATGGATGGCCGAAAAGGGAACAATGAGAGCAGTTTTTACAGATACGATCGCCCCAATCACCAATTACCCATTACCAAACCTTTTATGTCCGAAGCGTTTGATTGCGATATTGCCATCGTGGGTGGCGGCCCCGTCGGGACAACCTTCGCCTGCGCCCTTAAAAATAGTGGATTTCGTGCCGTTCTCCTAGACGCAAAACCCCCAGAAGTCAGCGTTGACGTGCGCCGCGCCTACGCCATTTCTCTGCTGTCCGGGCGCATTTTCGAGCAAATTGGGGTCTGGGAAAAACTGCAAGCCGATATGTCCCCCTTTCGCCGCATTCGCCTCTCCGACGACAACGATCGCAGCGTCGTCGAATTTTGGCCCCAAGATCTGGACTTGCCCCAATTGGGTTACGCCATCGAACATACCCCCTTGCTGTCCCAATTGCGATCGTTTCTCCATACTTGCGACAGCGTACAAGGCTTGTGGCCCGCCGAAGTTGTGGGAGTCGAGTCCGAACCCGAAGCCGTGCGAGTGCGCGTCCGCCAAGACGGAACAGAGCGATCGCTGCGTGCTAAACTGTTAGTCGCTGCCGACGGATCGCGATCGCGCCTGCGAGAAGCCGCCGGAATTGGCACTCGCGGCTGGAAATACTGGCAGTCGTGCCTGACATTCCGTGTCAAACCGGAACACCCGCACCACAACATCGCCTACGAACGGTTTTGGCCCGACGGCCCCTTCGCCATTTTGCCCCTACGCGACGATCGCTGTAACGTGGTGTGGACGCTGCCCCACGCCAAAGCCAAAGCCTTCTTGGAACTCGAAGAAGACGCATTTATTCGCGAACTCTCGCAACGCTACGGCGATCGCATGGGGAAACTGGCCCTCGACTCCCCCCGCGTCCTGTTCCCCGTCCAACTCATGCACGGCGATCGCTACGTCAAACATCGCCTGGCCCTGGTTGGCGACGCGGCCCACTGCTGTCACCCCGTCGGCGGCCAGGGGTTAAACCTGGGGATCCGGGACGCAGCCGCTTTGGTGCGCGTTCTTACCCAAGCCCGAGACGCAGGGGAAGACATCGGCGACATCAGGGTTTTGCAGCGCTACCAACGCTGGCGCAAAGGGGAGAACTGGACAATTTTAGCCTTTACCGACCTGCTCGATCGCACCTTCTCCAATCAATGGCTGCCCCTAGTGGGACTGCGGCGATCGGGACTGTGGCTGCTACGCAACGTTCCCCCGGTTAAAATTATCGCCCTGCGCCTGATGACCGGACTCCTGGGGCGATCGCCCGTTTAGGTATTTGCTTTTAGGTGGGAGATCGATACTTGTTATTAGCGATCGCGCGGCCAGAATTTCGAGGTAAGCCATGCTACGAATACGCCTACTACAGCACTAAATAGTAGCACGATCGCAAGATTGAAAACTGGGGCAACCTCAGAGTCTTTTTGCAATACTTTGATGGGCGAGACGCGAGCAATTTCAGTAACTAAACCCGCCGAAGCCGAAGCCGCCGCCGAAGCTGCACCGACACCCGCACCAACAATGGTAATATGGCGTTCGATATGGCGTTGATTGTCGCGATCGCGTTGCGCTTGCGAGACTTCCACTAAACTACGAACTGTATCGATGAGTTGTTCTCGGACTTTCAAACCCGGAGATAAGCTGATGCGATCTTCTTCGATTTGGTTGCGATACTGAGGGGCAATTTTATCATAAAAATCGGTCAAAAATGGTAAAGAGGCTTCGGCTTTCACTTGCAAACGTTTCACAGATTGACAGTAGTTTTCTAAGTTGAGTTTCAGGGTTTGCGACTGCATGGCCAAACTTTCCAAACCTGTTGTATGTTGAGTCAAAATTCGCATATTTTCATATAATGCCGATCGCAGTTGGTGAAAATCTGCTTCGTCGAGTTTAAAATCGTCGAGGGAGATGGAGATCTTGGGAATCGTATCCGCATCGGGAAAGAAATTTTCGGCGACGAGACGCTTTTTGATTTGGCGGCTGTTTTGATAGCTCCAAACCACTTTATGGCGATGGTAAAATATTAACAGCCAATCGTAGTAGTATTTTTGCATCTCTTCCATCCGATCGCGATCGCGCCAAAGACACACGAGAACGCGATCGCTAGTTTGATAAATCTCTTCAATTTCAAATAAAGAACCACCGAGAAACTCGTGGGGCTTAATTTTAGGAACCGCTTCAGTTTGAAACGTGGTTTGATATGCCTCGATCGCCACCGCTTGGCGAACCGCTTTCGACTCAGAACTGATACAGGCCAAAATCAGCCAAGTCGTGCCAATTGTCTCGCCTTTCTCATTCTTTGTCTGGAAATTTTTCAGGCGATCGTCGAGTTTTGTTTTATACTCATAAAGACAGTCGATCGGTTGGGGCGGATCGGTTTCGTGACTCGACAGTGCGGCCAATATCCCCATGCTATCGCCAAGTTCTATGGTTTGTTCCCAGCCATTGTCGTCAAAAGGGATGACTTGGCTAGAAGACGCAACCGAAGCGCGATCGCGCAGGCGATACGAGTATAAAATTAGATGGGGATAGGTTAGAGGTTGCACCACATTTCTGCCCACTCGTAAACATCTAAATTTTTGTTTTCCCGATTTTTAAACTGTTTTTCAGCGTGTTTTCCGGGAGTGTCGCTGCTAAAGATCCCTTCTAAGCGATCGATAATGTCAATAGCTTGTGCGGAGGAAACCGCCACGTTATCCACACCCGTATTAGAAGGCGGATCTCCCACAGGGGGCATGGCTTTATTTCTCGGTTTGGCATTGTAGCGGTGCGTAAACTCGTCGTAGGCTTCCTCGTAGAGTTGCCAAAACTGAAGGCGACGGTTTTCGACATTGGCAACAACTGCTAGGGGCGATTTTAGCACGTTGGGATCGAACTGCGGCGCAGTTTCCGAGTCGGGCAGTTTCACCAAAGCGACGAGTAAGGCTTGTAAGGTTTGGAGTTCGTTGGCATTCATGGGATTGCAATTCGCCACGTTACTTTGTCATTTTAGCAGTTTGAGGGGCGATCGCGCTACTCGCTTTCCAAATTTCCGAATTTAAGGCATAATATCTTCAGTGGCATTCAGGTGATGACAAATGCGATCGCTTCCCGGAAACGTTGTAAACTGGTATAGTTGAGGATGAGCATCTGGAAAATCTCTCGCAATGGCAAAGGATATCTACCATAACGCGGTCAAAACAATATTACTGAAAGATGGATGGAAGATTACGGACGATCCTTTGCGCCTGAAATTGGGAAAGCGTGGGTTGTACGTGGATTTAGGGGCGCAAAAGCTATTGGCAGCCGAGCGCGAAGATCGTAAAATTGCAGTGGAGGTGAAGAGCTTTACGGGACTTTCCCCGATTAAAGATCTCGAGCAGGCATTAGGGCAATACGTGATGTATTCTCAGGTTTTGGGCGAACTAGAACCCGATCGTCCACTTTATCTCGCAATTACTAACGTAGTTTTTGGAGACTTTTTCGTAGAGGATTTACCTCAATTTATCGTCCGTGCTAACCAGATAAAATTGTTGGTTTTCGATCCCGATCTAGAGGTGATTTCACAATGGATACTTTAGAGTTTTACCGCGATACGATCGAACGAATTCTCCGACAATATGTGGAGATGCCCTATCGATACGGTGATATCAAAGAGCATTTAATTGTCGATCGCGATCGCAATCATTTCCTATTGTTTGATGTGGGTTGGCAGCAGGGAAAGCGAGTGCACGGCTGCGTCACCCATATCGAGATTATTGATGGTAAAATTTGGATTCAGCGCGATGGCATTGAAGATGGCATTACGGAAGAATTGCTAGAAGCGGGTATTCCTAAATCCGATATCGTTTTAGGGTTTCACCCTCCCCAAGTGCGCCCTCATACGGGATTCGCGATCGCGTAATAAATCTCAACATTCAAATTAGGCAGTTGCAAATTCTGAAAGCGATCGCTTTTGAGGGGGATGAAATGCTAGTACAATATCCCCGGTAGGAATACCCGATTTCAGAAGATCGGTGACGATACCTTCTGTTGTCCAATCTTCCTCGATCCATATTTTACCCTGTTTGAGGCGAGCAAAAATGACCGTTCGAGAAATACGCCGATCGCCGTTCCAGCCAATTTGTATCCACAAATAGTAGCCGCGATCGCGATCGAAGATTAAACAATTTTCTAGGGTTTCATCAGCAGCGCGATCGGCCCAGTCGCAATAATCGCGCACGATCGCTTCTAGGATAGTTGCGTATTGATGTTGGGATTCCATAATACAATTGTTTCTTGATTGGGGTTGATAACGAAAAATTTGATGGCGTTGCGATCGACAGCAAATTGAATAGAAGGACGCAGAAAAATTCAAGATCGCGCTACTCACTCAAAACTATTGCTGTGGAGGATGCCAACCCACCATCACCCAATATCTACGCACCTCTAAAACATCTGGATCGTCGCTTAAGTGTAAAGCACTAATTGTAGCACGTCCGACTGCTGTTTTTCCTTCGATTCGGATGCCGTCTTGACTCCATTGAAAATGTTCCGACCAAACTTGAGTACGCGGGCTGGGGGGGTGACAAGTAGGGCTGTAAGCTAGGCCAGTTGTGCGATTGAAGG
>CAKZKB010000110.1 GCA_937121005.1 uncultured cyanobacterium
CACAAAGCCTTAATGAGAATTACTTCTAGTTAATTGGCACAATAACTGTACCCCCTCAGATCTGGGTATCTCAAACCCGCTCCTGGCCTGGGTTCTAGAAGCCCTCTCTTTTCATTTCTACATCCCTATCAGGGACGGAAACCTTCCAACAATGAACAATACGACAATGAGCAATGAACAATAAGCTCTACTCAATTTGCCCTCTATAATTGCTCATTGATAATTGATAATTGTTCATTGAGGAAAGATTGCCCATTGATAATTGATAATTGCTCATTGAAAAAGCATCCCTATAAGGGACGGAAACCTTCCAACAATGAACAATACGACAATGAGCAATGAACAATAAGCTCTACTCAATTTGCCCTCTATAATTGCTCATTGATAATTGATAATTGTTCATTGAGGAAAGATTGCTCATTGAAATGACTTCCATTCGAGATCCAGAAGAGATCGATCGCCTCAAATTGGCTGCCAACCCTCGGTTTCAACAACTGATGGCAGCCGCCGATCGCCGCATCCAAGAAACAGGAAGAATCGAACATCAAGCCTTTTGGGAGGAAGTCGAACGATCGCCCTAACAAATCCAAAACCACTCAATCGTCGATCGCCGATCGAGCCTCTTTCGTTTCCAACACCAACGTATCGCCCCGTTCTTCAATGCAGACGATCGCGCCATCAGGAAATCGCCCCCGAAAGAGTGCTTGACCCAAAGGGGTGACAATGTGGCGATCGATGGTTCGTTCCAGTTCTCTAACCCCCAGTTCTCGCGTGTAACCCATTTTAATCAACCATTGATAGGCGGCTTCGCTGAGTTGCAAACTGAGGTGACGGGGAGCGAGACGCTGCTGTAGACTGTCGATGGTTTTGTCAATAATTTGCCGCAACGCCTTCGGTTCTAAGGAATAGAAAATAACAATTTGCCCCATGCTGTCCAGCAATTTGGGGCGTAAGGTTTCTTGTAGCGTTTTGTAAATCTGTTGGCGGTAAGTTTTAGGCTCGATCGCCTCTGAATTGCCAACACTCAACTTTAGAATAACGATGGTTTCAGCAAAAGACACCGTGCGTCCGTCGCTGTCCGTCAGTTCTCCCGTCTCGCTAATCTGAACCAGGCGATCGATCGCGCCGGGATCCCCATTTTCTAAATTCTCGAACAGGACAACACTGTGGGGACGAGTGCGAAGGGTGGCCGCAAGTCGATCGATTCCATTGCGATCGGCGGCGAACTCCGACAGATCCACCGCCACGAAGCGGCGATCGTCGTCAAACATCGCCGCAGCTAGGGCTTTCGCCAGTTCGGTTTTGCCCGTCCCCGCCAGTCCCGCAAACAAAAACACCCCGATCGGCCGGTGGGGTAACTTCAGGCCAGCTTTAGCGGTACGAATGGCATCCGTTACCGTGCGGACGGCCCGATCTTGACCGATAACGCGCTCCTTGAGCTCTGACTCCAAGCGCAACAAACGCGATCGCTCGTTTTCGGTGAGGCGCTCTACAGGGAGGTTACATCTACGAGCGACGATCGCGGCCACCGCTCGCGCCCCGATACTCTCCCCCGCCAGGGGATCCTCCGGGTCGGCCAGGGGGTTCAAACGGGCGCGGGCGCAAGCAGAGTCGAGGAGATCGATCGCTTTTTCGGGCAAGCGAAGATCGGGAAGATAGCGCACCGATAGGTTCGCGGCGGCGGCGATCGCCTCTGGAGATACTGGAAGGCGGTGGTGGCGTTCCCACTGGGGACGCAAGCCGTTAAGAATGGCGATCGCTTCTTCTGGAGTCGGTTCCTCAACGGGCACGACGCGCCAGCATCGAGCCAAAACCGCATCCCTGGCAATGGTACGGTACTCCTCGGGGGTCGTTGTGGCCACGCAACGCAAGTCGCCGCGCACCAAATCCGCCCGGACGATCGCGCCTCCAGGGTTTCCAGACAACAGGGCAGCCAAGTTATCGATAAACAGGATAACCTTCTCGGCCGCCATGGCCTGCAAGCGCTCTTCCCACTCCTCCCGATATTGACTTTCAACCGCCGACAGTTCCACAAAGCGGCGATCGCGTAACGGGGCCGGTGCTTGCACGGAAGCGCACCACTGTACCAAGCCTTCCACTAAACTGGTTTTACCGACTCCTGCTTCTCCCACCAACAAGGGGTTGGGTTGGCGCTGGCTCAGGAGAATGGCAGCCAGGGCGTGAATTTTTTCTTGTCGGCCAATAAACGGGGACAGGAGGCGATCGCGAGCCCGTTGAGTCAGATCCCGTCCAAACTCCGATCGCCCCGTTATGGATCCCTCTACATCTTCGCTGACCGATCGCGAATCGGACAGGGCTGCTGGATCGGCGACGACGGCTGCACCCCCACTGCGGTTGAGACCCATTTCGGCAAACAGATCGTACCAAGGCGGGTTGGGAGATTCTAAGAGAGCCTCTAAGAGGTGGTGGGGGCGCAAAATCGGTTTGTCTTTACCGTTGGACGAGTCGGCGTTGGCAATGGCTGTCGTGCGCTCGAAGACTTCTCGGGAGGCTTTGCTGCGGTGCATTCTTCCCCTGGCGGTGGGGGCCAAGTTCGGCCCGGCTGCGATCGCCCGCAAGCGACGGCGAAAGGTCGAGCGATCGATGCCCCACGCCTCTAGACGCGATCGCAAAAAATCCACATCCTCTTCTAATTCGTGCTTGTCGATGGACTTGCTGCCAATGGGATAAGGACAAATGCGATCGAGATCGAGATCGCACAACTTACACAGTCCCAACAGTAAATGAGCGGGTTCGATTTCCTGGGCGCGTCCGGTTTTGGCTTCGATAGCGGCAATGTTCCACGCCACGATCGTGCTAGGAGAGTAGATGGCCGTCCGATTCATATTATTGCACTACCGATCGAAAACAACGATGCGGCCATCGACTTCGCTGTCCTGACCGCCAAACCTATCGAGCTACACCCCATATCCCATACTCTCGGGCGATCCGCCGCTCGAGAGTTTTCCAAACCTTACGATTTTTAATTCTAGTTCCAGCGTAACAACTTTTTATATCATTTTCCGATAGTGGTGCAACAGATACGATGTAGGGGCGATTCGCGAATCGCCCCTACAAAACGCGATCGCGTTTTGACTGATGTCGTTTGAAGTGTAACGTATCTTATGAAAAATGGTATTAATAGCAGAAAAAGGGGCCGGCGATCTCGCCGACTCCCTTTTTCTATTTCCTCACACCTCACTCCGTCGCGGAGTCTTCACTTCCGTTCTAGGGAAGCAATGCCATGGGGTTGACTGCCCCTTGACCGGATGGGTGGATTTCAAAGTGCAGGTGCGGCCCGGTGCTAAACCCAGTGCTGCCCATTTCGGCAATTTGTTGCCCTTGGGTGACACTTTCGCCTTCGCGCACCAGCAGGCGGCTGTTGTGAGCGTAGAGGGTTTGGCTGCCATCGGGGTGGGTCAATTCCACCAGGTTGCCGTAACCGCCGGGGTTCCACCGGGAGTAGGTGACGACTCCGGGGGCGGCCGCGACGATGGGAGTTCCAGTCGGGCCGGCGATATCGATGCCTTTGTGCATCCGTCCCCAACGCCAACCGTAACCGGAGGTGAGGGTGCCCCGTGCCGGCCAGATGTAGCCGTTAAATTCGGGTTTTTCCCGTACCGGAACGTTTTCGATGGGGCGATCGGGCAGTCCGGGGCTTTCGGGGAGAAAGCGATGGGGATCGTTGGGCAGAACCGGCAGTTCGGGACTGACGGTGCGCGGTAGGGTGGTATCGATGCCTACGCCCGAGGGGCCGGTGGCCATTAATTGTTGGGAAGCTGGGCGAGGGGCGGCGGCGATTTCGGCCGTTTCCTCGTTGCTGCGGCGATCGCGGATGGCGATCGGCTCTTCTTCCTCGCGGCCGGCATCCATCAATTCGGGATTGAGGCGAGCCAGGGAAGCCTGGGTTTGGCGCACCGAGGTTTGTTCGGCGGTCTCGACGGTGGAGGCGTAGCGCGGCCGATCGCTGAGGCTGGCGTAGCGGTTGCGAACTTTGGTGACGTTCGTCCGCAGTTGTGCGCCGTAGTGACTCTCGATCGTCTCGTTAGCGGTCGCTTCCGGCTCGGCTGCGACTTCGGTATTCAAAGCGGCGATCGTCGGTACGTCTTCAGGACGATCGGCGCTTAGGGACGGTTCTTGCTGTCCCAGGGTTTTCGGATCGACCCAGACGAGGTTCGGTACGTCCATCTCGGCCGTGGGTTGACGATCGCGGTGCGCGGGTTCGATGCCCCAACCGACGATGGTCGGTACGTCAGCATCCTCGACCTCGATTTCAGGGACGATCAGGGACTGGCCGGCGCGGACAAAATTGGGATCCTCGAGGCGATTGGCTCGGGCCAAATCGTCAACGGAAATGTCGTATTCGGCGGCAATATCGTAGAGCGTTTCGCCAGAAGCCACGCGGCGAACCTGGTTTGTATCTGCGGGTTCGGCTTTGGGCTTGGCAGCGCGATCGCTCGGGCGCTCTTCGGCGGTGACGGCTTCTTCTACCGCACCATCAACCGCAGACGTGGCGGCCAGAGGTGCTAGCGTTTCCCCTTCCGTTGCAGGCGTAGCGATGTCGGAAGCGGGTTGGCGTTCGATGGGGGCGACGGCTTCGACTTCTTCCTCAACCCGGAGTTTTTCGGGGGCTGGGTCGATTTCGACGGCCGCCAGGGGTGTTTTGTCGAATTGCGGCGGTTCGGCGACCTCAACGGGAGCAGCTTTCTCCACCATCACGGGAACGCGAAGCACGTCGCCGGGGGCGAGGGCCGCTTTCATATTGAGTTGGTTGAGTGCGACTAACTCTTCGGGAGCAACGCCATACTGCTTGGCGATCGACCAAATCGTGTCTCCCGGAGCCACGTAGTGCTCGGCGTAGGACTTGGAGAACTCTCCAGCCATGACGGGAACGGTAGCATTTCCCCGCTCGGGGCATAACAGTCCCACTCCGACGGCGGATAGGGCGAGGGCCAAACCTGCGGCAGAGCGCGGAGTTCTGCGTCGCTCGTCACTACCGGATTTGCTTAGTCCGTTGGGCGCACCGACGCTGCGGGCGTGAGCGGACTGGGCTTGGGATGGATGTACTCGTTTCAAGAACGACCTCCTAAAGGATTCGCGATGAACGGTTGGGTAAAGTTACCTTCAGTCATCCGCTTGTGAGGACGATCGCACCAGTGCGAGGAGCGCGATCGCAGACAGCCAATACGACTTAGGCAAGATTAACCTGCTTTTTCCGTTTCGGCAAGATCGAGTCTCGATAATGGACTAACGGACACGACCGCTAACTATAGGCCGAAATTCGGCAAAATGGCAACCCGGTTTGACTGGGGCCGATTGTCCGAATTCGGACGGGGGATCGGTCGAATCGCACCTAACAAGGGGAATGGGAAACCTGGGTTTGCATTCCCCTCAGACAGTTCGAGGCGTTTTGTTCTCGATACTGCAATGTAGAAAAATCTATCTTTTGGGTTGGAGAGCGTCAACCGTTAGGTGATAGGAATTTCTTATCAACTGCGATCGCGATCGCCGCCGATTCGGAGCGATCTCGGGCCAGTATTCTCGCGCTTTACGGGGGGGGACAACGATGGTCGGGAAAAATCGATCGATTGGTATGTAAGGATGCGGTGAAGCGATCGCTTATTCATTTAATTGTCGCCAGGCCTCAAACAATCCCACTGCGACGCTCACCGACAGGTTCAAACTCCGCACCCCCGGTTCTAACATGGGAATCGTCGCTGTTTCCTCGCACTCTGCAAGCAACTCGGGGGAGAGTCCGGCGGTTTCGCTCCCGAACAGCAGCCAGTCGTCGGCACGATAGGACAGCTTTACATAACTACACAGTCCGCGAGTGCTAAACCCGATGCGCCGACCCCCCACTTGCTGTCGATGGGTCTCAAAATCGGCGATCGTCTCGTGAAAGTGCCAGTCCACGTAGGGCCAGTAGTCGAGGCCGGCTCGTTTTAAGTAGCGATCGCTCAGTTCAAATCCGAGGGGGCCCACCAGGTGCAGGGGGACGCGCATCGCGGCGCAGGTGCGGGCGATATTGCCTGTATTCGGCGGTATTTGGGGATGGATGAGGACGATACGAGGCACGGCGAATCGCGGGTCAAAGTGCTATAGCACAAAAGGGCCAAAAGAGGAGAGAGGGTGGGACGATTGATAGGATTTACTAATAACAGAAATTCTTGTTGGATCGATTAGGAATTTCTATAGCTAAACGAGATCTGCACGGGGATCGCCGCCAGCAAGATTGTCACGCTCTAGTTTAGGACAGATTGGCGATCGCTGCCACCAAACTGGATCCACCTCGTCCGCAACGTGGGATTGGCGAACGGACAGAGCAAATGCTTCGCCAGGTTCGTGTTAACTTTTGATAAAATCACTTGCATTCTTAGGTTCGTTAAAGTAACATACGTTGAAAGCTATAATTACGGTATAAAGTTAAGAATAACATTGTTTTGGGCAGTTTACAATTGAGGAAAATTGGGATGAAAGGACAAAAAGTTGTAAGAAGCGTCACCGCGATCGCGACTCTAGGCGCGATCGTTCTTGTTGGCATCTCTGGTAAAGCGATCGGGCAAAGCGAACAAGAGATAGAAATTCTCTCTTACTTTTGTGGAACGAGTTTCGATGAAGCGCAAGAGCCGATAACCTTTGTGGAAACTTCCCAGGGAGAGTATCCAGTTATTAGATGGTTGTCCCGTTATTTCGTGCGGTCTGAGGGAACGCCGGAGCGCCGTTGTACTGAAGTTTCGCAAAGGCTACAAACCTTCTTTGAAAATGGGGAATTAGTCGATTTCGTTGCCGATACCATCGACGATCGCCCCGTTGTCTGCATATCTGACAGTCCTGGCGGAAGTTGCTCCGAGGTATTATTAACTTTAGAAGAGGGTGAGGATCCAGAGCAAATTTCCAAGCATTTCAGAAATATTGTTCTCCCCGATGCGTTTCTGGGGAATAACGAACAACTACCAGATTTTCCACCTATTCTCGATGGCGATCCGCGTGATTATCCTCCTCCATTTTTCGATCTTCCACGTAGAGGAGGAAGTCGTTAAGGGTTCGCGAGAATTCTCCCATGAGAGTAAATGCTGCCCAGACGAACACCTAATCTAATCGACGCGAACGCCTTCACGATCGACCTGCAACCATCGCGCCTGCGCTGTTACGCCTTCATTTTCCCATGCTTCGGCCATGGCGACGGCCACAGTTTCCGATGCTGCACTTGGCGACAGGGCAATTAAAGTCGGCCCCGCACCGCTAATGGTTAAATTATACGCGCCTGCGTCCAAAGCCGCTTGGAAAACGGCATCGTATCCTTTAATTAAAGACTGGCGATAGGGTTGGTGAACGCGATCGCCGCTACCAATTCGCAGCCAGTCGCCGTTCCCGGTTTCCAA
>CAKZKB010000111.1 GCA_937121005.1 uncultured cyanobacterium
CTTTTTATGTTTGTGGAGCGGTCAAGTTTTTTCCCAACTGGCCGATAAAGTGTTTTTAGTGCTGGCGATCGCCATTGTCTCGGCCCAGTTCAAGCCCCCCGACCAAAGTATCAGCCTGTGGGTCTCGGCGATTACCATTGCCTTTACCATTCCGGCGGTACTATTTGGGTTTATTGCCGGAGTTTTCGTCGATCGCGTCTCCAAAAAAAGCGTCCTCGTCGCCTCCAATCTCGCCCGAGGGCTGTTAATTTTAGTCATTCCTTTTCTGCTTTCGGGCTATAGCGGTCAATTTTTATATAACATCCCTCTCGGATTTTATGCCTTGCTCGGCATCACCTTCCTCGTTTCAACGTTTACGCAATTTTTCGCCCCTGCCGAACAGTCTGCCATCCCGTTTATCGTCAAAGAACGACATCTACTGCCCGCCAACTCCCTCTATACGACTACCATGATGGCTGCCGCCATTCTCGGCTTTGCCGTCGGCGAACCCGTCTTAGAAATTGCCGATGGCACTCTAGCCAATTGGGGAATTGGTAAAGAAGCCGCAGTGGGTAGCTTTTATATTATCGCCGGACTGATTTTACTCGCCCTACGGACGCGAGAAACCTCGGCAACGCGATCGGTAAAAGTGCGCCCGATCGGGCAAGAATTGCGCGACGGTTGGGCATTTTTGCAGCGCAAACCTCGGGTTCGGGCCGCATTAGTCCAACTAATTTTACTCTTTTCGTTGATGGCCGCCCTCACAGTTTTAGCCGTCCGCATGGCGGAACTGATCCCCACCTTAGAAGCCGATCGCTTTGGTTTTTTACTCGCTGCGGCGGGGGTGGGGCTGGCGATCGGGGCCGCTCTCGTGGGACAGTTAGGACATCGGTTCTCCTACCGTCACCTCAGTTTGTTTGGGTCTGCGGGCCTAACCGTAACCTTAGTGGGGTTGAGTCTCTTTTACGATCGCCTTCCCTTTGCTCTCACCCTGATTGCCATTTTAGGCGCATTTGCCGCTTGCGTCGGCATTCCCATGCAAACCACGATCCAAAAAGAAACCCCCGACGAAATGCTGGGGAAGGTGTTCGGCTTGCAAAACAACGCCGTTAACATCGCCCTCAGTTTACCTCTGGCCTTGGCGGGACTGGCAGAAACGTACCTGGGGTTGCGCCTGGTACTGGTATTGCTGGCAACTGCGGCCCTGACAAGTGGCTTCGCAACCTGGTATATTTCCCGTAAACAGGCGCATCGATCGCCAACAAAGTCTTAGATACGAACAAATGCACGTTGCTTGGGTTGGAAAAAAATCGCCATTTTGCGGAAACGTTGTCTACAGTCGGGAGGTCACGAAAGCATTGGTCGATCGCGGCCACCGCGTCAGTTTTATTCATTACGATTTTGACGAAAACGACGCGATCGCGACGGCAAACAAAGACGACGGGGCAGCATGGCCGGATTTGCGGGAAGTGTCAATTCCCTGTTTGTACAAGTCCACCTACGTCATTCTTCAAAGCCCTAAAGCCAGTAAAGTGCTGGTAGAAGCCTTACAAGAATTAAAACCCGATTTGGTGCACGTTTCCGGGCCGGTTTCGTTTTTAGACGCGCAGTTACCCGACATTTGCCACAGCCTGGGGTTGCCGTTGGTGGTGACATTTCATCTGCCATTTGACAACAACAAGCGCTTCAATTGGGCATCGGGAACTCAGATGTTATGGTATCAGGTTTGCGCCCGGACGCTGGCAAAATGCGATCGCACGATTATCTTCTCGCAAAATCAAAAGGATTTATTAGTGCGCTTGGGCGTTACCGCCGAACGAGTTGCCGTGATTCCCAACAGCGTCGATGCCCTGAAATACTCTCCCGGCCCCTCGAATTTGAAAGCAGAGTTGGGCGCAGAACGGGTGTTTGTTTATCAAGGTCGTCTCGCGGTTGAAAAAAATGTCGAATCGCTGTTAAAAGCCTGGAAACTGGCAGAAATGGCTCCGAGTAGCAAGCTGGCGATCGTCGGCGACGGGCCGCTGCGATCGTCGTTGCAATCCCCTGGCGACTCCGAATGCGGCATTGTTTGGATGGGATATATTGGTGAGGACGATCGACGCATTGAAATTTTGCGCGGTGCGGATGTATTTATCTTACCCTCTTTAGTCGAAGGGCTTTCCTTATCGTTACTCGAAGCCATGTCTTGCGGTTTGGCGTGCTTGGCAACAGACGTAGGAGCCGATGGCGAAGTATTAGCAGATGGTGCGGGAGTCGTACTCGATCCGGCGAAGATCGTGGCGCAATTGCAAACATTACTTCCCCTATTTCAAGACCATCCCGAACTGGCGAGTATGCTCGGTTACAAGGCTCGGCAGCGCATTCTCGAACGCTATCGATCGAGCGAAAATATTTCCCGACTCGAACAGTTGTATGCGGAAGTTTTACCCCAAAAAAGTCAGTCGCTGCGCTCGAATTTAGACCCCATGTCTAAAGCCAACGTGAGTTCGACAGCAATGAAATCGCCCTCACCCCAAACCCCTCTCCCCAGGGAGAGGGACTTCAAAGGGTAGGTTTTCCGTTGCTCCTCCCAACTCCTTCGGAGACGCTAACGCGAACGCCATCAGGGAGGTTGGAAAGTATCGCGCCTTGGCTCGGCCCCCTTTTGGCACTAAAGACGCGATCGCCCTCAAAGGAACGGCCAAAATAGGCTAAGATAGGCTACGCCATCGCGATCCGATCGCGGTGGGATTGGGTTTTGGGTCAACGATCGATGCTAAAAGATTTCCGCAAGCCGAGTCCGATTTCCGCCTACGAGCGCCATCGCCCCCAAATCAAAACCGGGGATGTCATCGCCTTTTCGGGCAATGCAGGCTTTTCCGGCTTAATCAAATGGGCCACGCGATCGATCTACTCCCACGTCGGTATCGTCCTCAACGCCAACCTCGACGGCGAGTTTGGCGGTAGCGTCCTCATTGTCGAGTCCACCACCGAAACCCACCACCTCGACGCACTCAACCAAGAAGTCATCAAAGGCGTACAGTTGCACTGGCTCTCGAAGCGGATGATGATGTACGACGGTTCCGTGTGGTGGGTGCCCCTGAAAAAACCCCTCTCCCCCGACGGGTTAGAACGAATGCAGTCGTGGCTGCGCCAAACCCACAACCAGCGCGTCCGCTACGATATGGTACAAGTAGCAGGAGCGGGTCTGGACTTTTTCGACAAGCTGGGGTTGGTCAACCATCCCGATTTTTCTAACCTCTTCTGCTCGGAACTGGTGACGAAAGCCTTGCTACATGGCGGCGCGATCGACCCTCACCTCAACCCCTCCGAGCAAACCCCCAAAGATGTGGTCAACTTTCCCTGCTTCGACGAACCCGTTTTCCTGAAGCGGGACGATCGTCAGTGACCAGTTGTGTTTGAAGAGACAAGGGGACAAGGGGACAAGGGGAGGGGGAGACAAGGGGACAAG
>CAKZKB010000112.1 GCA_937121005.1 uncultured cyanobacterium
GTTAAGTACGGCATCATTTTGGTCGGGGATATTAACGCAGCGAGTCAATAACTCGATATCTAATTTTGGCAAAACTGTGCTGTCCGAGATTTCCTCGTACTGTTTTCCTTGCAAGCGGTACAACCCAAAGCGATCGTCTCTCCACAGCCAAACTTCCGAGATTCCTAACCCCTGATAGATATCTAATAGTTGAATACTCCCGCTTGTCACCACAATCTCGATCGCTAAGTCAGGTAACGCTTTGTCGGTTTCAATACAGTAACTTTCGTCCGGTTCTAGTCCTCGTTGTTGTGCCTGTTTGCGATATGTTGTCGAACCGCAAGCATAAAGCCGGATATTCTTTTCTAAACAGTACAGTTCGATTAAACGACCGACAAGCGACTTAATTCGTTCGTGTTTAGAACTTGGCATATAAATCTCTAACGTTCCTTCTAGATATCGCATTCGCAATCTAGGAAAATCATCTAGAGTGTCGCGGAGACTTTCGTACTGCTCCCAAGTCACGCCAAATAAAGTGAGTCGTTGCTCCTCTGAACCGCGATCGATCTGTTTTTCTAAAACTCGAGTATTCATAAGCAGACTCTTGGCGAAGCATACATTTAGTCTAGCACGAGTAGATTGAGTTGTGTACCACCTGAATACTTACGCTACAACAAAATTCACCAACTTACCGGGAACGACGATCGTCTTTTTAATCTCCTTATCGCCGATATAGCGTTGGGCAATTTCTGACTCGATCGCGTAGGTTTGCAACTCAGTTTTGTTGGCGTTGGCAGGCACTTGGATCGTACCTCGGGTTTTGCCCATCACCTGAATCACTAAGGTTATTTCATCGGCAACTAAAGCATCGCGATCGACTTCGGGCCAGGGTTGCAGCAATACCGATTCCGTATTGCCAATACCGTGCCACAGTTCTTCGGCGATGTGCGGCGCAAAGGGAGCCAAAATTTTAATTAAAGTCTCGATCGCCTCTTTATAAGCAGGCGAGTCAGTACATTTGGCATCAGAAATGGCATTATTGAGCTTCATAATTTCTGCCACCGCCGTATTAAATTGATAGTCGCCTGTCATGTCTTCAGTGACTTCTTTGATGGCAGTATGAACCGCACGCCGCAAGTCTTTTTCCGGTTTGGTAAGTTCGGAATTGTCCCCCCCTTGCGAAGGGGGGTTAGGGGGGATCGTTTCCGCATAGTCAGCGACTAACCGCCACACCCGGTTGAGAAAGCGAAATTGCCCTTCTACGTCGGCTTCATCCCATTCGAGATCTTTTTCGGGTGGGGCTTTAAATAATGTGAACAGGCGTGCCGTATCCGCACCGTATTTAGCGACAATTTGTTCCGGGGGAATGCCGTTATATTTGGATTTGGACATCTTTTCGTAAAAGACTTCCAACGGTTCCCCGGTTTTGGGATCTTGAGGTTGATTTGCGTCTACATCTTGCGGCGAGAAATATTTACCCGTATTGGGATTTTTGTAGGTAATAGCTTGTACCATACCCTGGGTTAACAGCCGCGCAAATGGTTCGCCAACATCCAACCAACCGCGATCGCGCAACACTTTAGTAAAGAAGCGCGAGTACAGCAAATGCAAAATGGCGTGCTCGATACCACCTACATACTGATCGACGGGCATCCAGTCATTTACCTTATCTTTATCGAAGGCTTTCTCGTCGTTTTTAGCATCAGTATAGCGCAAAAAATACCACGACGAATCGATGAACGTATCCATCGTATCGGTTTCTCGTTTGGCAGGTTCGCCGCAAGTGGGACAAGGCACGTTTACCCAGTCTTCCAACTGCGATAAAGGCGACGCACCCTTGCCCGTAAATTGCACGTCTTCAGGCAGTTTTACAGGTAAATCAGCTTCGGGAACCGGGACTGTACCGCACTTCGGACAGTGAATCACCGGGATAGGAACGCCCCAATAACGCTGCCTGGAAATCAACCAATCGCGCAAGCGATATTGAATGCGAGCTTTCCCATAGCCTTCTTGTTCGGCAAAATCGACAACAGCTTGTTTGCCATCAACAGAAACTTGTCCGTCAAACGGGCCGGAATCGACCATAATTCCCGTGCCGACATAGGCTTCTGTGGGCGGTTCCACCACGTTATCGGCATCGTCAGGGACGATAACCACTTTAATCGGCAAATTATTCTCTTTCGCAAATTTGAAGTCGCGAGCGTCGTGTGCGGGTACGCCCATCACGGCTCCAGTGCCATATTCGTACAGCACGTAGTCGGCGATCCAGATGGGAATTTCTTCGCCATTGAAGGGGTTGATGGCTTTACCGCCAGTGGGAATACCGCGCTTCGGTTTATCTTCGGAGGTGCGATCGATCTCGCTTTGACTTCCGACTTCTTTGATGAAGGCTTCTACGTCTGCTTGGCGATCGTCCGTTGTCACCTGTAACGTCAAGGGATGTTCGGGAGCCAAGACCACGTAAGTCACACCATACACCGTATCGGGGCGAGTGGTAAATACGCCCACGTTGTCATCGGATCCGACAATGGGAAACTCTAAATACGCACCGACGGACTTCCCGATCCAGTTGGCTTGCATGATTTTAACGCGATCGGGCCAGCCGTCTAAATCGTCGAGATCGGTCAGCAATTGTTCGGCGTAGTCGGTAATCTTAAAGAACCACTGTTTTAAGAGTTTGCGCTCGACTTTGGCCCCCGATCGCCACGATCGCCCTTCGCTGTCTACCTGTTCGTTCGCCAGCACGGTTTGGTCAACGGGATCCCAGTTCACCGCCGCTTCTTTCTGGTAAGCTAAACCCGCTTGCAAAAACTCGGTAAAAATGCGCTGCGTCCATTTATAATAGTCTGGAGAGCAGGTGGCGATTTCGCGATCCCAGTCAATGGACAATCCCAACGGCCGCAATTGCTCCTTCATTTGAGCAATATTTTCATACGTCCATTGTGCCGGATGAATGCCGCGATCGATGGCAGCATTTTCGGCAGGCAAACCAAACGCATCCCACCCCATGGGTTGCAACACCGAATAGCCCTGCATTCGCTTCAACCGCGCGATCGCGTCTGTAATCACATAATTGCGCGTATGTCCGACGTGGAGACTTCCCGAAGGATAGGGAAACATCGATAGGGCGTAAAACTTGGGCTTGTTGTCGTTATCCACAGCGCGATCGGCGTTGCGGTTGGCCCAAATTTGTTGCCATTTTGGTTCGATGGATGTGCTATCGTAACGAGGTTCCACTGCTAATGCTCCGAATGAGGTATTAGGTATTAGGTATTAGGTATTAGGGGTTGGGTTTGAGGTTTGAGGTGATGTA
>CAKZKB010000113.1 GCA_937121005.1 uncultured cyanobacterium
CCAGTAAAAGAACTGCGATCGTCGATGTCATCAATGTCGTCTTCGTCGAGTCGCTGGAATTGGGGAGAGAGATTAAATTCCGCGATCGTCCCTTTTTCGTTAGTTAAATAGTAGCCAGAAGAACTGTTTTTTTGTAAAACGCGATCGATTTCTTGCCAGTGTCGAGAGTAAGGAAAACCAAACAATCCGTCGATATGGGTTTTCGGTAGCGTCCAGAATAAAAAGGGTTTCGACTCCCAGGGATACTCGCGGCTAGAATCGATATAAACCGTATGAGAAAATAGAGAGGCGAATAGGAACGTGGCAGAGACGATCGCGATTTTGAACCACTTCGGAACCCAGTTTCTCGTTCGATCTTCTACGATTTCGAGACCCGCAGCAACGAGAATGCAGCCGGGAAGCAGATAAGTGTAAATATGGGTTCTCTGCTGGCTGATGACGAACTCCATGGCTACAAACGGAAAGGCAAACCACAGCCACATTAGACCGTATCTTTTGAACTTTGTCAAGACCGCGATCGCCAAAAATAGATAGAGATAAAAGAAGATATCGGGGTTGTAAGTTTGGAAGAGAACGATTGAATTTTGGTCGCTGTCGCCAGTGACGCGATCGCTCAAATAGGCAAATGTTGATTCGTAAGTAGCGAGGAAAAAAGGGATGTAGAAAATTGCCACAGTGATAAAGCAGACGATCGCGCTGTATAATAAATGCGATCGGTATAGGTTTTTCGGCTGGTAGCGAACGTACCATTGATAGAGAAAATAGATCGCCGCCGGAGCAATAAAAATACCGTCGTAGTGGCTGAGAATGGCAACTCCCCAACAGATGGCGGCCGCATACAAACCGCGAACCTGCCAGCGATCGTCCTTCACAGATAAAGACAGAAAATAGAGGGCAAGGATCGAAAATAGAATCACAAACGACTGATACTGGACAATTCTGGAAAAAGCGATCGTCAGTCCGTTGAGACTCAAAAATATCGAAGCGTAGATGGCAATTTTTCTGTTATAATTGAACTCGACAAATCGATAGAAAACAAAAATGGCTAAAACTCCCGCCACTGCGAAGGGGAAGCGCACCAAAAAGCGCTGGGAATAGTCTGCATCGAAGTGATGCAAGAAAAAAGTAACCAAAAACTGCATCGGGCCTTTTTTGCGATCGAGGAGAAACTCGATTAACCCCGGCGATGTCGTCCCTGGATACAAGGCTTTTATCTCATCGCCTTGATAGTCGGAATACCCCAAGTTTGCCAACCGCAGCCACAGGGTAATTGCCGTCAAGTAAACCAGAGGGAGCCATTTTTTCATGCCGATGAAAAGTAAATATTCAGGGGGAAAGCATGGTAGACTATGAGGGGACACTGAAACCGATCGCCGATCCCCCCATCTAAAAACTTACGCCGTGCCAAAAGCGCGATCGCCCGCATCCCCCAACCCCGGTACGATAAAACTGCGATCGTCCAACTGTTCGTCAATTCCTGCCGTAAAAATGGTTAAATTGGGATAGGCTTCGCTAATTTGTTGGAGCGCGGGGTGAGAAGTTACCACCGCCACAATGCGAATTAAACTGGGATCGATGCCCCGTTGCGTCAATTCTCGCACCGCCGCCACCAGAGTTCCTCCCGTTGCCAGCATGGGATCGGTGAGGAGAACGCGCGTTTGGGGGTTAAACTTTTCCGGTAGTTTGTTAAGATAGCAGTGCGGTTGTAAGGTTTCCTCGTCCCGCTTCATGCCCAAATGATAGATATTCACATTGGGCAACACTTCTAATGCCCCATCGAGCAGGGTTAAACCGGCCCGTAAAATGGGAACGGCAACAATGGGTACGTCAGTGGCGATCGTTGTGGCCGGACTGGGGGATAATGGCGTTTGTACCATTACCTCTTCCGTTGGCAACCACTCGCGCACCGCTTCGTAAGTCAGCCAGCGCCCCAACTCCTTCATCGCCGTGCGAAACAAAACCGATGGCGTAGACACCGATCGCGACATGGCTAACCAGTGTTTGATCAGAGGGTGGGGGGGAACGTAAACGCGCAGTTGCAAAGCCATAGAAATTTAGAGAGCCAACCTTTTGTATTGTAGGCAATTGCGGCCCGACACGATCGCCGTCCCCCTCCCCAGGCCGATCGCCGTACCGGGCAATCTTGCTACAGTTTATAAAGAGATCCTTATTTCTTGAGGCGCGATCGGTTCATGTGGCCCCTGCTTAAATCCGTTTTCTCCCCCGATAGATATATGCCTCACGGCAATTGTTACCTGTGGCAAACGCCCCTAGTGGGATTGCACGCGGTTAGCGACATTCTGATTGCCCTAGCCTATTTTTCCATCCCGGCGCTACTATTCTACTTTGTCCGCAAGCGCCAGGACGTGCCGTTTTCCAACGTATTCGTCCTCTTCGCCGCCTTTATCGTGTTGTGCGGCTTCGGGCATTTGCTCGAGGTGTGGACATTGTGGCATCCCGCCTACTGGCTATCGGGGATCGAACAGGCAGCCACAGCCGTAGTGTCGTGCTATACTGCTGCGGCCATGGTCACGTTGCTGCCTCAATTTTTGGAACTGCGATCGCCCGAAGAACTGGCCGCCATCAACCGAGAACTGGAAAAAGAGATTGGCGAACGGCGGCGGGCCGAAGCGGCCTTAGCGGCCACCAACGACCAGTTAGAGCAGCGAGTCCGCGATCGCACCATCGAACTGGAAAAAGAAATCGAAGAACGGATCGCCATCGAACAGGCCCTACGCGATCGCGAAACCCGGTTGCAGCGCCAGCAAGCCGGGTTGTTAGAACTGGTGGCCGGTCAAAACGTCTATCGCGGCCGCCTCGAAGCCGCCCTCAACGACGTGACCTACCTGGCCGCACGGGTACTGGAACTCGATCGCGCCAGTATTTGGTTGAGCGAGACCGAAACCGCCGAACCGCGCCAAGTCAGTTGTTTCGCCCGCGATCGCCACAACTGCGACACCACCGGCCCCGATCCCGATGCCCCCTTGCGTCCCGCCCTGGATACCGAGGCCGTGATGCGACTGGATCTGCCCGTGTACTTGCGCGGCCGCACCGTTGGCGCGTTGATCGTCGAACGCAGCCAAAACGATCGCCCCTGGGCTGTGGAAGAATACAACTTTACCAGCTACCTGGCCGATACCATCGCCCTGGCCGTAGAAGCACGCGATCGCGCCCGTGCCGAAACCGCCCTGCGCGAAGCCGTCGGCCGGGAAACCGCCATCGCCCGCATTATTGCCCGAATGCGCCGCTCTCTGCAACTCGATCGCATTTTCGCCGCCGTCACCCAAGAACTCTGTCAGACCATCGAGTGCGATCGCGTCTTAGTGTACCGCTTCGCCAACGACTGGAGCGGCGAACTGGTGTGCGAAGCCACCGCCCCCGGACAAGCGGGCATTATCGATCGCGCCCCCACCCAAACCGCCGTCCACCGTCCCGGCTGTCTCGACACCCTCGAAAGCAGCAGCGATATTATCGAAGATACCCACCTGCAAGAAACTAACGGCGGCGTTTACCAACGGGGAGCCACCTATCGCAGCGTCAGCGATATCTACCAAGCCGGGTTCGACGAGTGCTATATCGAATTGCTCGAAAGCCTGAAAGCCCGCGCCTACATCATCGTCCCCATCTTCTGCGGAGCCACCCTGTGGGGCCTGTTAGGCATCTACGAAAACGGCGGCCCCCGCGACTGGCGCGACTCGGAAATTAAAATTGCCACCCAGATCGGATCCCAACTGGGAGTCGCCGTGCAACAGGCTCAACTCCTGACCCGGACGCAGCAACAAGCCGAAGAACTGCAACGAGCCAAAGAAGCCGCCGATGCCGCCAACCATGCCAAAAGCGAATTTTTGGCCAGCATGAGCCACGAACTGCGTACCCCTCTCAACGCCATTTTAGGGTTCGCGCAACTGTTAGGACGCGATCGCGGCTTGCCCGACAAGTACCGTCGCTATCTCGATACCATCCTCCGTAGCGGCGAGCACCTGCTGCACCTGATCGACGACGTGCTCGAAATGTCTAAGATCGAGTCCGGGCGCGTCATCCTGCAAGAAAGCTCTTTTAACCTACACCGCCTCCTTAATAACCTGCAAAGTATGGTCGAGCTCCGCGCCAAAGATAAAGGACTGCAATTTCACGTCGATCGCGGCCCCAACCTACCCCGCTACATTCGCACCGACGAAGGCAAATTGCGCCAAGTCCTCCTCAACCTCCTCGATAACGCCATCAAGTTTACCGAACGCGGTAGCGTTACCCTGCAAGTGCGTGCGTCTGGAAAGACAAGGGGACAAGGAGACAAGGAGACAAGGGGACAAGGGGACAGCGAAGCCTTTAGTGTCTCCCCCTCTCCCCCTCTCCCCCTCTCCCTAAAACCCAAAGCTGTTAATCTTTACTTTGAAGTTGCAGACACTGGCCCCGGAATTGCCAGCGAAGAACTGCCCAAACTCTTTGAAGCCTTCAGTCAGACGGAAACTGGCATCAAATCTGGCAAGGGCACGGGTTTAGGTCTGTCGATTTCGCGTCAGTTCGTGCGGTTGATGGGAGGCGACATCACCGTTCGCAGCCAAGTCGATCGCGGCAGTCAGTTTTCTTTTACTATTGAGGTGCATCCTGCGGCTGAAATCCTGGAAAAAGCACCCGAAATCGACGTTCGCAAGGTTGTCGGACTGGCCCCCGACCAACCCCACTATCGGATTTTAATTGCCGAAGACAAACCCGCCAACCGCTTTTTGCTGGCCGAGTTTTTGCGTTCGATCGGGTTTGAGGTGCGCGAAGCTGCCAACGGGAAAGAGGCGATCGAGATGTGGGAAACCTGGGAACCGCATTTAATCTGGATGGATATGAGGATGCCCGTTCTCGACGGTTACGCAGCCACCCAACAGATCAAGCGGTCTCTAAAAGGTCAGGCGACAGCGATCGTCGCCCTCACCGCTAGCGCTTTTGAGGAACAGCGACAAACCATTTTATCGGTCGGGTGCGATGATTTCGTCCGCAAGCCGTTTCGAGAGGGAGAAGTGCTGGCCAAAATTGCCCAACATTTAGGTACGCGCTACACTTACGAAAATGGAGAAGTGGCAGCAACCGAGGAGCAAATCCCAAAAACTTGCCGCCAAACCCTAGAATCTGCCATCGATCGACTTCCTGACAGTTGGCGCGATCGCCTTTACGATGCGGCTTCTCGCGGCTGTAGTCGCACGATCGTCGAACTGGTTGCAGAGATTCCCGATGACGGCTTGCTGGCAGAAAACTTAGTCGATTTAGCAGAAAACTATCAGTTTGATAAAATCATGGAATTGATGCGACCGACTCAAACTTGAGACGCGCGATGGGGCCGAACAACGGATTGCTGAATTTGTGGCCCCACCGCCTAAAGTCTGGAAGTCCGACCTTTTAAGTTTCAATAGGCATGAGCAAACCCGATATTCTGATCGTTGACGATCGCCCCGACAACCTTCGTTTCCTATCGGCTATGCTGACCGAGCAAGGATACGGCGTTCGCCAAGCCCTGAACGGCAAAATGGCCCTGACGGCCGTACAAACCGTCGCTCCCGATCTGATTTTGCTCGATATTATGATGCCGAAAACCAACGGCTACGACATTTGCAAGCAGTTAAAATCTGACCCCGAAACCGCCGAGATCCCGGTCATTTTCTTAAGCGCTCTCGATGATGTTTTCGATAAGGTCAAGGCGTTTGAAGCCGGCGGAGCCGATTATATTACCAAACCCTTTCAGTTTGAAGAAGTGGTGGCGCGGGTCAACAATCAACTGGCCCTGCGACAGGCTCGCCAGCAAGTTCAAGAACTGAATACCCAGTTAGAAGCACGGGTGAAAAGGCGCACCCGACAACTGGAAGAGGCGAATTCTCAACTGCTCGATCTCAACTCGAAATTACTCGATTTGGCCCTGCGCGATCGCCTCACGGGTTTGCCCAATCGGACTTCGTTTGTTGAGTGTTTAGATAGCATTCTTCAGCGCTACAAAAGCGATAGGATTTCTCCGTTCGCAATCTTATTTTTAGACTGCGATCGCTTTAAGGTGATTAACGATTCTCTCGGACATCCGGCGGGCGATCGCTTGTTAATCGAAATTGCTCGCCGCTTGCGATCGGCCCTACCCGAGTCGAGTACCTTGGCTCGCACGGGAGGAGATGAATTCGCTGCTCTATTAGAAAATATTGCCGATCCCGAAGAACCCGAACGCATTGCGAACACGATTCTCGAACAGCTAAAACCGCCATTTGACTTGCAAGGAAAAGAAGTGTTTATGAATGCCAGCATCGGTATTGTCATGGGCAGTGCCGACTACGAGAAACCAGAACATTTACTGCGCGATGCCGATGCAGCTATGTATCGCGCTAAGGCCAAAGGAAAAGCCTGCTATCAACTGTTCGATGCGGCTATGCACGAACGCGCCATCGCCTATTTACAGTTGGAGACGGATTTGCGTAGGGCGATCGAACGGCAAGAATTCGTGGTTTTCTATCAGCCGATCGTCGATTTGAAACTGAGGCGGGTCTGCGGGTTTGAAGCCTTAGTGCGCTGGCAGCATCCCGATCGCGGTTTCGTTTCTCCGGGGGAATTTATTCCGGCGGCTGAAGAAACAGGCGCGATCGTTCCCATGGGGTTGTTGGTGATGAAACAAGCCTGCATTCAACTACGACAGTGGCGCGATCGCGGTTTGTTTCCCTATCCCATTACCATTAGCGTGAATTTGTCAGTCAAGCAATTTTCCCAACCCGATCTCGTCGATTGTATCGATAGCATTTTGCACGACACGGGACTAGAAGGTCAATGTTTGAAGTTAGAAATTACTGAAAGTGCGATTATGGAAGATCCTCGGGCAGTGGGGACAATTTTAGAACGGCTGCGAAAGCGCCATATCGGTTTGAGTATCGACGATTTTGGCACGGGATACTCGTCCTTGAGCTATCTCGATCGCTTGCCCGTCAATACCTTAAAGATCGATCGCTCTTTTGTCGATCGTATGGAAAAAGAAGGAAACGATGGCATTGTGGGGACGATCGTCACCTTGGCACGCAATTTTCACATGGAGACGATCGCCGAAGGAGTCGAAACCCAACAACAGTTACAACGCTTGCGGGCCTTGGGTTGTGACTGCGCCCAAGGCTATTTACTGTCTCGTCCGGTAGCCGCAGAAGATGTAGATCGGACGATTTCCATCCTTCACCAACAATCGTGGTTTGTCAATGGTTAAAAAACATCGTCCAATTCTTGAATAAGGTGAGTTCGCTCGTCAACCTCTTTAATTGGAGCATCGCGACCCGCCTTATTTTTTTCTTAACTCAAAATTATCCAGTATTTAAGCCCCTTCGCGCTATCTTATGTGAGTATTGTTTGCGCCGACCTTATCGGCATTCCCACGCGAGAGTATGGTGGCGTACCCCATGAAACTGACGTATAAATTAAGCGCGATCGCAACGACGATCGCCGCGATCTCGTCGATCGCGACCGAAGCGCAAGCGCAAGCCCTAATCCAAATCGACGGCTCCAGCACGGTTTTCCCCATTACCGAAGCCGTCGCTGAAGAGTTCCAAGAAGACTACGAAGAACGAACCGGAGAAGAAGTGCGAGTCACCGTCGGTATCTCCGGTACGGGTGGCGGCTTCCGGAAATTCTGCGCGGGCGAAACCGACATTTCCGATGCCTCTCGCCCCATCAAAGAATCGGAAATCGAAGCCTGTGCAGAAAACGGCATCGAATTTATCGAAATTCCCGTCGCCTTCGACGCACTCACCGTTGTTGTCCACCCTGACAACCCTCTAAATTCCCTCACCTTCGAGCAACTCAACCAAATGTGGGCTCCCGAAGCCGAAGGCGCAATTACCAACTGGAACCAAGTTGATGGTATCGATATCGATGCTCCCTTGGCGCTGTACGGCCCCGGTGCGGACTCCGGTACCTTCGACTACTTCACTGAAACCATCAACGGCGACTCTGGCGAAAGCCGAGGCGACTTCACCGCCAGCGAAGACGATAACGTGCTGGTGCAAGGTGTAGCGGGCGATCCCAACGCCCTGGGTTACTTTGGGTTTGCTTACTACTTGGAAAACGAAGGTCGCATTAAAGGGTTGGCGATCGACGGCGGTGACGGCCCCGTTCGGCCGTCTCCCGAAACCGTGAACGACGAAACCTATCCCCTGTCGCGACCCATTTTCATCTACGTTCGTGCCGACGCTGCCGATCGCCCGGAAGTGGAAGCCTTTGTGAATTACTATCTCAACGAAGGTCTCCAATACGTCAGCGAAGTCGGTTACGTTCCCTTACCGGACGAACGATATGCCGATGCCCGCGATCGCTTTGAAGAACGCGAAACCGGAACCGAATACTAAGTCCTAGAGGCTGTCAAGTCGCTTCGCTCCAATTCAGAATTCAGAATTCAGAATTCAGAGTTCAGAGTTCAGAGTTCAAAATTAAAGACCTCTGTCTAAAGTCCAGAGACTTGACTAAGGAAAATGTCCCCTCCTTTTCTTCTTGAAAGAAGAGGCTTGTATCCGAGATCCTTTGGTCAACTGCTGCCAATTTTTGGACGCTGGCGACGCTAATTTAATTGGAGCGGTTAGCAAGCTATCCCCTGCTAATCGCTCTTTTTGTCGCCTGCAAACTTGTAACGATTCAGGTAGCCGAGCATTGGCTGGTGTAGCCTGAATACTTACGCAAACTTGTCTTTATCTTCCAGTCGAGAACTGAAGATCGAAAACTGTAATGAGGTTGCTCTATCTACTCGGAAAAAAGTTGCTCCTTCCCCTGCACGTACTGCGGTGGTTGCTGGCACGTCCCATGTTGTTGGTGGCGGTGGGCATCCATTTGTTAGTATTGAGGGCAACGCTACCGAGCGAACCGCAACCGGAATTTGTAGAAATTCCGCCCCCCGAACCTGTCGAAATTACCAGCCTGACGGCGATCGAGGAGCCGATCGAAGAAACCGAAGAAACCGAACCTGAAGAGGAAGAACAGGAAGCAGAAGAGGAGTCCGAACCCGAGGCCGAAGAACGTCCTCGCCGTCGCCGTCGCGAAGAAGAACCGCAACCGGAACCCGAACCCGAACCGCGACGGGAACCGGAAGAACGCGAACCCGAACCGGAAGAAGATTACGATGATTACGAAGAAGAAGAGTACGAGGAGGAAGACGATTATGAAGAGGAAGACTACGACGATTATGAAGACGAGGAAGAAGACGTTGAAGACCTCAAGGATTTGAAAGAACCGGAGGACGAAGAACCGGAAGAAGAGGAGCCGGAGGACGAAGAACCAGAGGATGAAGAGCCAGAGGATGAAGAACCCGAAGAAGAGGAAGATCCACCTGTTAACCGTGCAGGCGTAGACAATACGGGCGGCAATTTAGTGGATAGCTTAAAAGGTGCAGTGCTCGGCGAGCTACTGGTTAGCAACTTCCGATCCAATCGTGGAGTTGGAACGAACGATCGCGATGAAATTCTCGATTATATGGATGAAGTAGAAGAGAATATCGCTCTTATCGATGACGAACTCCACCCCTACTTTTTCGATGGCGGTCGCCCGAGAGATGAAGTAGCAGCCGCCATGGTGATTCCCCAAATTAGCGCCCGCAATGCTTATGGAACGTACATTCAAAGCGCTCTAGACGATCTGGCTTGTGCGGGAGAAAAACAAGATGACTTTGGCGATTCTATCTTTTATCATGTAGAGTGCGAAAATCTAGAATTCTACATGAGTCTCGTCAAAATTGGCTCTGGTAGCGGAGCCATGTTGCTTGTTTGGTACGAAGATCCTAGAGAATTGTAGCGATCGCGAGTTTAACCCGAGCCTACGATCGCCTTAACGCGGCCTTAATTGCAAATTCCGAAGAGTCGGATATGCTTCGATCGAATCCCTAACCTTTTGTAGGTTGGTAATGTACGTTCTCCTGCAAGTTGCATCCGATGCCGCACAAGTCGCGCCCGAGGTTGCCCCCGAAGCCACCGACGTGACAGTGCGCGTCATTGACGAGTTTTTGAAAGGCGGGCCGGTCATGTGGCCCCTGCTGGCACTGTCGATCGCCACCGTCACCACTGGCCTGGAGCGGGCCTGGTTTTGGTTGCGCCTGCTCTCCCAAGAACAGCGCATCGTCGCCGACGTGCTGGAGGCGGCGCGGATCGATTTGGAGCGAGCCGCCGAAATTGCCGACTACGCCCGTTATTTGACGATCGGGCGCTTTCTCCTGGCTCCTTTGAAACTGCGCCACCCATCGCCAGAAACCTTTCGTTTGGCCCTAGAAACGGCGGCAGATAAGGAATTTATCCAAATGCGAAAAGGGGATAAATTGCTCGAAACCATCATCGCCGTCGCCCCATTGTTGGGGTTGTTGGGAACGGTGACGGGGTTGATGAATACGTTTAATAACCTCACCGTCGGCGGCGGTGGCGGCCCGGAAGAAGCCACTAAAGCGGCGGCGGGGATCGGGGAGGCGTTGATTACAACGGCGACGGGAATGATCGTCGCCATTATGGCACTGTTGGTGTTTCGGATTATGGTGACGCTGCAAACTCAGCAAATGGATTATTTTGCTGAAGTGGGGAACGAATTGGAGCTTATTTATCGCCAAGTTTGGTACGAGACACCGCGCAATTCTCACCGCAACGATCGCGTTATTTTACCGCCAAGCGATCGCGATGCGACGTTGGAGGAATATTAAAGACCTATGAAACGAAAGGCGATCGCTTCTAAGATTCCGCAAGTGAACTTAGTCCCGATGATCGACGTACTGATGTCGGTGCTGATTTTTTTCGTAATTCTCTCGATGAGTTTGACGAATCAGTTGATTCCAAGCGTAGAACTGCCCGAACTGGAAAAAAGTATCGAAGAGGGAGTCGATGCTGAAACTGAAGGCGAAGTCGTTCCTACACCACCCGCCAAGTTAGTGGTTGGCTTAAACAAAGATAGCCAAATCGTTCTCGATGGCGCAGTGGCTGACGAGGCTCAACTCACTGAAGCCATTAAACTCTTTTTAAGCGAAAATCCAGAGGGGATCGTCCAACTGAACGCCCATCGCACGTTAGGATATCAAGAGGTGGAACGAGTGTTACAAACCATGTCTGAAGTGGGCGGCGGACAAGTTTCTTTAGTTGTAGAATAAGGATTTAGTATTATGGGACTGAGAAACCGACGCGAACCACCGGAAATTCCCGAAATTGAAATTACGCCGATGCTAAATGTCATCGTCGTGGTACTCGCTTTTTTTGTCGTTGTTTCTACCACGCTTTCGGGAGAACCGGACAGCGTTGATGTCAAAGTTCCTGACAAAAGCCAACCTCAAGACGCACCGGAACCGGAAGTTGAGGAAGCGGAACCGCCACCGAATTTAGAAGTCAAAGTCGATGAAGGTGGCACGCTTACCGCCGACGATAGTCCCATCGATCGCGGCGAACTGTTAAACAAATTACCTGCATTTCTAGAAAACAATCCCGAAAGTCAGGTTTACTTAATTCCCGATCCCAATTTACCCTACGAACAAGTCATCCAACTTTTGGACGAAATGCGCGAGACTGGGGGCGATCGCGTGGTTTTGGCGATTCGATCGCGATCGCAAACCGAACCTACAGCAGCAGAAGACTAAAGTGCGTCAAAATTAGCGTCGAACTGACGTTAACCAACAATTCT
>CAKZKB010000114.1 GCA_937121005.1 uncultured cyanobacterium
CCGCCATAACTCGGTGCGATACCCGCCGAGAATGTTGTAACCGTCGGTAATGGAGTCGCCGAGGGGCATGATTTTGGTTCCGTTCGGAAAGGGGTCGTAACTCATGCGATCGCGGATTCCTATTGCCATTAAACCCATCAGGACGATGGTGGCAACTGCCAACCAAACTATCTTGGGATACTGTAGCATCGATCGTCCCCCAATTTTGTAGCATCGCGACTATTTTTGATAAACTCGCACGTAATCTACCACAACGCGATCGGGAAATTCCCCATCGGCAACATCTCCCACCCAACCTTCGGGATTTTCTGCCACTTCCAAACTGAGAATAACATATTGAGGGCGATGGGAAAGTCCCTGACTCGTGCGCCAGGTTTCGCGATCGTTCACGTAAAAAATATATTCGTCTTCCGTCCATTCCACGCCAAAGGTATGAAACCCATCATTTAAGCCCGGAATAGTGGTGCGCTGACTTGCCGAACTGCCATGGCCGTAACCACCCCAAATCACCGTTTGTAATACATCATTAAACCAGATCGCCGGATATTCAACCACATCAATTTCTGCCCCCATTGTTGCCGGATCGCCGGGTGTTTCGGTCGGCCTCATATCGGGAGACTGCAACCAAAAGGCAAACCAATGTCCGGGTTCTTCTTGCAAGCGGACGCGAGTTTCCCAATATCCGTAACGGGCCTCAAATTTATCTTGCGTGCCAATCATTCCCGTATGGAATTCGTCGCCAACTTCAGAGGTGACGATTTCTAAAAACCCTTTTCCGTTGAGGACGATCGCGTCTTCGGCGTTAATTCCGCCCCGTCGGGGCCCTAAATATCGGTAACTCCATTTATCTAAATCCAACTCCGTCCCGTTAAATTCATCTTGCCAAATTAAACGGTATTCGGGAGAAGGAGGGGCCGCAACCGCGATCGCAGATTGGAGAACGGTGCTTGCGAATGCCAATACCAAAGAGTGAGATTTCCCTAACATCAGAACGCCTCGCGCATATCCATGTAGGGGCAAACGGCGTTTGCCCTTTTCCTAAATTAACATCTTTTTGGGCTGCGATTCAAGTATTCTAAAGTTTTGTCAAGTCCGAGAGCGAGACAACGGGTGTAGAAACCCGGTTTCTCGTCTATAGCTAGCTAAATTCGAGTTTTTCCTTTCAAAAACCGGGGGTTTTTGTACTACCTGAATGCTTGCGCTTACCCTTTTTAACAGAATACCACATTTTTAGAACCCTCTAACGATCGCTTAACAAAGTCCCCTCCAGATTTGCCCCCTCAAACGTCATGTCCTCCAACACCGTATTGATAAAATTAGCATAGCGCAAATCTGCATCAGTAAAGTTGCTCTCTAACAAATCTGCATCGGTAAAATCGGCTCCTTGGAAGTTTGCGCCCACAGCAATAGTACGATGGAAATAGGCCCGTTCTAGCATGGCGCTTGTCAGGTTTGCATTGCTCAAATTCGCACTAGGAAATCGAGCCCGTTCTAGATTTGCACTCTCTAAACTGGCATCAACTAAATAGGCTAGACTAAACCCCGCACCGAGTAAATTAGCAACATTGAAATTCGCACCTTGCAAATTCGCAGAGGTAAATGTTGCCCCCGAGAGCGTCGCATCGCGAAAGTTAGCATTGCTGAGGTTGCTGTTGCTAAAATTCGCACCATCTAAGTAAGAAAATTGGAAACTAGCACCCATGGCTTCCACTTGTTCTAAGTCGATCGCCGTCGCTAGGGCATAATCAAACGTAGCATCGACCAGATCGGAACCATTAAAAACTGCTCCCGAAAGATCGGCATAACTAAAATCGGCGAAGCGCACTTTTGCCACTAGAAACTGGGTGCGTTTTAAGATTGCACCGCTTAAGTCGGCGCGACCAAATTTGCTGTAGTTAAAAACAGCATCGGTCAAATCGGCTCCACTGAGGTTAGCACTGCCTAAAACAGCGCGATCGGCAATGACTCCTTGCCAATTGGAGTTTAACGCATCGAGAGACAGTGCGGAAACATCGGTTAAATTTGCACCGCTCAAATCCGCATCGTTTAAGTTAGCTGTTTCTAAGGTTGCTTCGCGCAAGTCGGCAAACTGGAGGTTGGCATTTCTCAGGCTAGCAGAGGTTAAAACCGACGATCGCAATTTTGCTTCTCTTAAATTGGCTCCATTGAGATTTGACTCAACTAAAATTGCATTGCTGAGGTCAGCCGCACTCAAATTGACATTTTCTAGGTTCGCTTCGCTGAGATCGGCTTCTCGCAGGTTGGCATTACTCAAGTCTAGATTTGTCAAATCTGCTTCGCGCAAATCGCACTCGCGACATTGATTAGTTAACATCAACTGCTGCAAATCTTCAGGGTCGAACGATCGCGCTGCCGAACTCCAGAACAGCAAGGCGATCGCGGTCGCCATCACATTTAAGCCAAAAGAGATCGATCGCATGGGTGTCATCCTAAAAAAATACCTAAGTGGTTTGGTAATCCCTGAGTTCTCCCCGTTCTAATCGCCAAGCGCGATCGGCAATGGGGAGGAGATCGCTGGCATCGTGAGTGACGACTAACAGGCTCCAATGTTGCTTCAGCTTCCGTAACAATTCTACCAGTTGTCGTCGCATCGACCAATCTAACCCGGCAGTTGGCTCGTCGAGTAACAGCAAATGGGGCTGGCGAATGAGTTGGACGGCGAACGCCAAACGGCGTTGCTGTCCGCCACTGAGGGAAAAAGGAGACGTATCGAGGGATAGCATTTCTAAGCCAACCTCTTGTAAGGCTGTTTTCACGCGATCGCTGCCCAATTCGGGATGACCCAGGCGCAATTCTTCTAGTATGGTGCGCCCGCAAAAATGGCGTTCGGGAAATTGAAACACTAACCCGCCTAACTGCTGTAAATATTCTGGGGTGAGTTCTTGTTCTCGCCAAAAGAGTTTGCCCGATGTCGGTCGGGCCAAACCTGCTAAAATCTCGAGTAACGTGGTTTTTCCAGAACCACTCGGCCCCACAACTAAACCTAACTCGTTAGCCGCTAATTCGAGCTCGATCTGTTTGAGAATGGCCGTCTCACTGGCGGCGGGGTGGTAAGCTAAATCTTGGAGATACAGCATTTTAATCCGTTTTGCTTCTCCTAATTCAGTTCGTCAGGGTTAACGCCGCGATCGAGCAAGACTTGCCGCAACTTTTCTAGATCGGCCTCAGCCTTCAGTCGAGCCTGACGCTCGCGATCGGCCCGTTCCTGCTCGCGATCGGCTCGTTCCCGCTCGCGATCGGCTTGTTCCTCGGCTTCATCAAAGTTTCGCAGGTATTCTCCCGTCTGAGGGTTAAGAAACCGAAGTCGATCGTCTGGCAACAGTTGCATTTCTAGCCCTAACACCTGGGAAGTTAGAGAGAGCGTCCCGTCCCCAAGTCGATTGAGGGGGATGGGTTCGTAACGGTTCCCGACGAGCCGCCGTCCTTTGATTTTAGGCTTGAGGTAGTCCCCTGTCGGGTCGTACTGGAAATACTCAGTCACCCCCATTTTAGCATAGATGTCGGGCTTTTTGTCCTCGTCAATCTTCCAAGTTTTCTTAGAAGTGACTTCTAAAACCCAGTCGGGGTTCTTGTTGTTATTTTCCCAAGTTCGATAACTCGATCGAGGTTTACCCTCGACTCCGAAAATGACGAATACATCAGGACAGATAGCGGCTTTGGGATTGCCCTCTTCGTAGGATATCCAGAGATTACCAGATACATATACGTTTTGACGGGACTTGAAATGGTGTTTTAGCGCTCCAACACCATAAAACAAGTAATCGCGTGCGGGGTCGCTTTCTGCCACTGGTTTGCCGTCGGGTTCGGGATAAGTAATTGGGTGTTTTAGTGGAGTCTGAGTCATTTTGTCGTGCCTCCATTTTGAGGATTCTCGAACAGAGCTAGTCAACAGGGTCGCCATCTCCTCCGTCGCAAGCATTCAGGTCAAAGCCAGAAACCCGGTTTCTGGCAGATCGCGCCCGTAAAATTTGAGTTTATCCTTTGAGAAACCGGGTTTCTCCGCCCCTTGGCGATCGGACACCTGAATAGTTACCCTCCGTCTCAGTGTAGCACAATAAGAAGGCATACGACCCACGAACCCATCACCCCTTACGACGATCGCGATCGACGCGCCTCTTTGATAATTTGTCCCACAATTAACGGCACTAAACTCGTTCCTAAAATCAAGACCCAACCTTGCCCGCCGGGATTGACGACACCAAGAACATTGGCGAGAAACGGCACGTAAACTGCCAGCAGCAGAAACCCCGCAGACAACAGCAACGCCCCCCAAACGTAGGGGTTTTTCGTGACTTCATTGCGGAGAAACCCATCTTTGTTGTCGCGCATATTAAAAACGTGCCAGAGGCGAGCGAATGCTAGAGAGAGAAAGGAAACCGTCACTGCTTTATCTTGAGTGTAACCGAGGGGCTGCAAGCAGATATAAAAGACACCCAATACGGCAGCAGCAATCAGCGCCCCGTACCCGACGATCGCCCACCAATATTCCTTCGTTAAAATCGGCTCTTTACTGGGGCGGGGCGGTCGTTCCATTTGCTGCGGGTTGCCTTCTCCCACTCCTAACGCCAATGACGGAAACACATCGTTCACTGCATTGATAAACAGGATTTGCAACGGTAGCAAGGGTAAGGGTGCGTTAAGGACTGAAGTAATCCCAACGGCGATAATTTCCCCCGTATTTCCCGACAGTAAATAGAGGGTAAACTTGCGAATGTTGTCGAAAATTGCCCGACCCTGTTCGATGGCGACAAGAATGGTAGAAAACGCATCATCTTGTAATACCATATCCGCCGCCTCGCGAGCCACTTGCGTACCGCGCGCGCCCATAGCGATACCAATATCGGCTTTTTTCAAGGCAGGCGCGTCGTTGACACCATCCCCAGTCATAGCCACGATCGCGTCGTTATCTTGATGCAATGAAATCAGATTTAACTTCTGTTCGGGACTGACGCGGGCAAACACGGAAACTTGCTGCAACTGCATTCGTTCTTGGTCGCCGAGATCTTCAATGGGTTTGAGTTCTTGACCTCGCCGGGTCTGGGCTTCGCGATCGCCCACCAACCCCACTGCGAGGGCAACATTTCGCGCCGTTACGGGTTGATCTCCTGTCACCATAATGACACGAACTCCGGCATCGTGACACTCGGCGATCGCATCTTTAACATCCTCGCGAGGCGGATCCATTAACCCCACAACGCCTAACAAAATCAGATCGCGATAGGGTTCGCTGTTGCTATCTCCCACTGTTTTTTGGGCGATCGCCAAAATTCGCAACCCCTCAGCAGCGAGATCTTGACAGCGTTGTTCCCACTCGTCGCGATCGTCAAAACTTTTGACACCCTCGGGTGTCATTTTTTGGCTGCAAACTTCCAAAACCGACTCTGGTGCACCTTTTACTGCCACTCGATAACCGTCGTCGGTATGATGAAACGTGGCCATCATTTTGGTTTCGGTATCGAAGGCGACCTCCCGTTCTTCTGGA
>CAKZKB010000115.1 GCA_937121005.1 uncultured cyanobacterium
CAAGACAACGATCTGATTGTCGGTGGCGACGGTAACGACACCCTCTCTGGCGATCTGGGCACCGATATCCTCACTGGCGGTGCGGGAGATGACGACTTTGTGTTTGCCTCTCCTGAAGCGGCTGGCGATCTCATTTCCGACTTTGAAGTGGGAGTTGACCATATTCTGGTCTCTGCGGCCGCATTTGGCGGTGGCTTGGAAGCCGGGGCCATTTCCGCCGAACAGTTTGTCGTCGGTACGGGAGCGGCCGATGCGGACGATCGCTTTATTTACAACAGCGCCGCCGGAACCCTCTTCTTCGACGTAGACGGAAACGGCGCAGCCGAACCCGTTCCCCTAGCCGCCTTAAACGGCGCACCTGCTATCACCGCCGCCGACATTCTCGCTTACTAAACGCGATCGCGGTTTTGTTTTGGCCGTACCCGGTTTCGTCCCAGAAGCCGGGTATTCTAGTCTCGAGGGAGTTGGGGGATTGGGGGATTAGGGGATTGGGGGGGAATACAACCTCAAACCTCGTACCTCGCACCTCACGCCTCATTGCGTTGTAAAATACCGTTGACTGAGAATATCGCGGATCCAGGCCCCGGCTCAGACCCGAGGTATTGCTCATTGTTCGTTGCTCATTGCTCATTGCTCATTGTTCATTGCTCATTGTTCATTGATATGACAGGCGATCGTGATTACCCTGTTGCTGCTCAATCCCAATCCTGTCGTTCCTAGCTTGCGCTGGGAATTTGAAGACGAGTCTACGATCCGGATCGGTCGCGCTAGCGATAACGATGTCGTTATTGGTGGCTCGGTGGTGTCGCGCTACCATTTAGAGTTATGGAATTCTAACCCGCAGTGGGAGGTTATCAATTTAGGCGCAAACGGAACCTATGTCAACGGCAAACCGATTTCACAAATGCCCGTGTTTGATGGTATGGTATTGCGTCTGGGGAGTTCGGGTCCGCAAATTTGCATCCACCCGAGCAAAATTGCGCCCCAAGGAACGATAAAATCGCCTGTAGGGAGGGGAGAGGAGACTGTTACCACCGATCGCCCGAGGTTTTTGACTCGTCCTCCAAGTGCGAAAACGGCGATCGATCCTGCCAACGAAGAAGATACTGAGATTAATTTAGACTAACATGGCGTGCAATTTTTTATTAGAAGTCGGAACCGAAGAGCTTCCTGCAAGTTTCGTCTCCAGCGCGATCGAACAGTGGCGATCGCGGGTTGAAGCCAGTTTGACAGAAGCGACGATCGCGCCGGAAACCATGGAGATTTTGGCGACACCGCGACGGTTGGCGGTGTTGTTATTGGGTTTACCGGACAAGCAAAGCGATCGCGAAGAGGAAATAAAAGGGCCGCCGGCCAAAGCTGCATTTAAAGATGGCGAACCCACTAAAGCGGCCATCGGTTTTGCCCGCAAACAAGCGGTCGAAATTGACAGTTTGGAAGTCCGAGATACGGAAAAAGGCGAATTTGTCTTCGTTCGCAAGCAGATCGCCGGACGCACGGCTGCCGATATTTTAACCGAACTCGTTCCCCAGTGGATCGGCAATTTAGAAGGGAAGCGGTTCATGCGTTGGGGAGATGGCGATTTGCGCTTTTCTCGTCCGATTCGCTGGCTGGTGGCGTTGTTAGATGAGGCGGTTTTGCCGTTAGAATTGGAGACGGGAGCGACAACCATAAACAGCGATCGCGTTTCTCGGGGTCATCGAATTTTGCACCCGGGAACCGTCAGCATCGATCGCCCGGAAAATTATGCTGACTGTTTGCGACAAGCCTATGTAGAAGTTAGCGTCGAACAGCGACAAAGCGCGATCGTAGAACAGGCGAAAAAAGCCGCCGAAGCAGTAGGAGGCATCGCAGAAATCCCGCCAGATTTGCTAGGGGAAGTGGTGGATTTAATCGAATGGCCGAGTATCGTGCGCGGCAGTTTTGATGAGGACTTTTTGGCCATTCCGGCGGAAGTAGTGACAACGGTGATGGTGACGCACCAGCGCTATTTCCCGGTGCGTGATGTCAAAGATGAAACCCAACTTCTGCCCTATTTTCTGACAGTTTCCAATGGCGATCCGGACAAAGCCGACATCATTTCTAAAGGTAACGAACGGGTGATCCGGGCGCGACTGGCAGACGGACGCTTTTTCTGGGACAGCGATCGCAAACAACCCCTCGAAACTTATGTCACTAAACTCGAAAGCGTCACGTTTCAAGAAGATTTGGGTTCGGTACTCAAAAAGGTCGATCGCATTGGCGATATTGCCAGCCGCATTGCTCAGCAGTTGAGCGTCTCGGAAGCTGAAAGCGCTAAAATTCAACGGGCGGCGCTGCTGTGCAAAGCCGATCTCGTGACCCAGATGGTTTACGAGTTTCCCGAATTGCAGGGCGTGATGGGCGAGAAATACGCGATCGAAAGTGGCGAAGAGGCGGAGGTTGCCAAGGCGATTTTCGAGCATTACTTACCTCGGGGCGCAGACGATATCCTTCCCCAAACCCTCACCGGACAGGTTATCGCCCTGGCTGACAAACTCGATACGTTGGTGAGTATTTTCGGGCTGGGAATGCTGCCGTCTGGGTCGTCCGATCCGTTTGCGCTGCGGCGATCGGCGAATGCAGTGGTCAGTATTATTTGGGATGCAGATCTCAGTCTGAATTTACAAGCGCTGTTGCAAGACATCTCTGCTGAGTTTAGCCGCATTTATCCCAAAGCGATCGCGGATCTAGAAACGCAACTGGAAAACTTTTTCTTGCAGCGCGTCCAGACCCTCTTGCAGGACGATCGCGGTATCGATTACGATTTAGTCAATGCTGTTTTGGGAGAGGACGATCGCGAGTATGCCGAACGCGCCCTTACGGATTTACTTGATGTCCGCGATCGGTCGCAATTCCTACAACAAATTCGCAACGATGGTCGCCTGGATACCATTTACGAAACGGTGAATCGATCGGCGCGACTGGCTAAGCAGGGGGATCTCGATACGGTACAATTAGATCCGAAAAATGTTATCGATCCAGACTTGTTTGAAAAATCCTCCGAAGGCGAGTTTTACGAGGCGTTAGTGGCTTTGTTACCGCGCACGGAAGCTGCCAAACGCGATCGCGACTATCCCCAACTCATTGCTGCCTTAACCGACATTTCTCCCACCGTCAGCGAGTTTTTTGATGGCGAAAACAGCGTCTTAGTGATGGCAGAAGATGGCAGGGTGCGTCGCAATCGTTTGAACCTGTTAGGGTTGCTGCGAAATCACTCTCGTATTTTGGCAGATTTCGGCGCGATCGTCATTTCAACGAACAATTAACAATGAACAATGAGCAATATCCTCGTTCCTTTGGTTCTGCTAGGAAATGCGATCGATAGGGCGAAGCATTCGCCTTCTAGTGGATGAACTTTTTCTCCCTTTTTCGGTGCGAATGCCTAGCCCCTACTACCTGGTGTAAAATGGAGGCAGAGCGTCCACAGTTCGTCGATCTGGTGAGGAACGCAACGAGGAATACCCAACCTACGAATTTTCTACGAAAATTCTGAGAATTGGGATATAATCAACTTAATGTCGCTATCCAGATCGATCGTGAGTTCGGAAACCACAGACGCAGCCAAACGAGAATACGAAACCGGGCGCAATTTGTTCGAGCGCGGTCAATACGGTCGCGCCCTCGGACATTTTGACAAAGCCAGCGCCT
>CAKZKB010000116.1 GCA_937121005.1 uncultured cyanobacterium
CATCGAGCCCGCGTCACCCGTCGCAGACCCCAATTTCGACAAGAGGCGACGCGAGCGTGGATATTAATCATTCTAATTTTGCCAGGGTCAAGATTTCAAGCGCTAAGTTACGGATCTCCGAGGGCAAGGATCCCTCGGCAACGGCAGCGATCGAGGAAGAATGAAGGGGCTAGAAGGTACTATTTCAGGGCGGTTTTTACTGTTCTATTGGTATTTATACTGAGGAAATAAGCGACTTTACAGTTGCGGCTCGTTGTCTCAGTACAAACGCGCAGAGGGCGGCGGGCGGCCGCGATCGTCCCACATTTGGATTGCATCGGCGGGGTGCGGCAGTGGCGATGATGGTAAAATAGTTGAATGCTGCTAGTTAAAGGAAAAAATATAATGACGGAAATCATTGTTTTTAGTCGAAGACGATCCCGAAGGTGGCTATGTTGCCAGGGCGATCGGCGAAGCTATTTTTACCCAAGCTGACAGCATTGAAGAATTGCGAGAATTGGTTAAAGATGCGGTTCTTTGTCATTATCCTGACGAAGCCACTCGTCCATCCCGCATTTGGACTGCATTGGTGAGGCGTGGTGGTAGCGATCGTGCTAAAATATTTCAAGGCTGCTAATTAATGGAGCAATGAGGAATCGTAATATGAAATGGCGTGTCATTTTGGAAGTTGACTCTGAAACAGGGGATTGGGCTGTTTGGTGTCCAGAACTACCCGGTTGCATATCTGCCGGAGAAACTGAAGAAGAAGCTATAGAAAACATTCGCGAGGCGATCGCCCTTTATTTAGAACCCGATCCCATTGAGTTAAAGTCGGGTACAGTTTTACGAGAGGTATCGGTAGGATGACTCGTATTCGACGCATGAATGCGGCTGAAGTAGAACGCATTCTCTCTCGATATGGGTTTGAGTGTGTTTCTCAAAAAGGGAGTCATCGAAAGTGGCGAAATTTAGAACGTCAGTTACAAGTCACCGTTCCTTATCATAAAGGACGAAATGTTCCGATTGGGACGCTACGCAACATTATGATAAATGCAAATATACCGGAAACTGAATGGAAATCGGAGTAATACCATTCTCCGAAAATAGTGCTACACTTTGGATAGGGCAAACGCCGTTTGCCCCTACATCTCTACAGGCGATCGTCCCACATTTGGGCTGCATCGGCGATCGCGTCTTCTACTGTCTTCTCGCCCAACATCGCCGCCTGCAAATTGTCGTAAATCGCCCGTTGCAACTCCTTAATATCGGCAATGGGAGGCAGTAACACCTCGGCATCTTTTAACTGTTCTGCACTGATAATTCGGGCGCGATCGACCTGGGTCGCCTCGGGGGGTAAGGTATGGAAATACTCGTCTTCTAAGGCCGCTTTTGCTGACGGTAACGTATTCGAGAGTTTGGCGAATTGTAGCTGATTGTCGCTGTTGGTGACAAACAAAGCAAAGTCGATCGCGTCTTGAGGTCGATCGCTGTCTTGGGGAACGACTAAATTCATCACCGCTACCCCTTTCTTGCCCGTTTCTCCAGTAATTTGTGGGGCCGCGATCGAGACTTCAGCGATATCCGGGGCATTTTGGGCAATGGTTTGGAAAAATTGCGGCCCGGTTGAAAGTAACGCCGTTTCTCCCCCTTGATAAAGCTCGATCGCCCGTCGGTGTCCCTGGGTCAGTACCTCTTTCGGTAGCAATTCTTGCTGGTACAAATCTACCCAATATTGAAACGCGGCTTTCCCTTCTGGCGTATTAAAGGCCGCTTTCCCTTCCGCGTCAACCAGATCCACTCCCATTTGGACGAAAGACTCGAGTACCTCCGCCGAGTCTTCGGGAACGAAGGTGACAAAAAAGGCATATTTGCCCGTTTCTTCGCGGATCTGGGCCGCCGCTTCTGCCAGTTGCGCGTAGGTTTGCGGCGGTTCGGAAATGTCTGCTGCTTCCAGTAAAGTTTGGTTAAAAATGGCGATGCGCGTGGTAATATACCAGGGAATGCCGAAACTGTTGCCATCGATGGTGCTGGCATCCCAAATATTGGGTAAATAGCGATCGCGCTGTTCTTCAGAGAGGCGATCGTCTAAAGTCAGCCACGCATTGCGACCCGCCAGTAACGCCGCGAAATTGGGGTTCAAGTTTACTACGTCGGGGGCCGTTTTGGCCGACACCGCCGCTAGTATTTTACTCTCCATGGCCGCCCAGGGCACGTCCGTCCACACCACTTCCGTTTCGGGAGATTGGCTTTCAAATTGGGCGATCGTCTGGTTAAAATACTCGGTAAACTGCGGCTGAAGCTGCATCGTCCAGAATTCCAAACCGCTAGCAGTCGCAGTGGGAGAACCGCAACTGACCAACCAAGATAGCAGCAGACCGCACAGCAGCCAAGCGCCTCGTTGCCACCAACGTCGAACTTGTTTCACGTGACCCATATCTTCGATCGTAAAAACGTAAGCATTCAGATGGTATACAGAAACCCGGTTTCTCGTCGATCGCCAGACTAAATTCGAGTTTTTCCTTTCAGAAACCGGGTTTCTACACTCGTTATATGCTAAGATACCTCAATAGTGACATAAAATCAATTGTAGCCCAACGACGATCGCCATTGCCCCATGGATACGAAAACCTTCAAACGCACCCTGCAAAAATCGGACAACTACCACCGTCGCGGTTTCGGTCGCGCCGCCGAAGTCGCCGCCGCCTTGCAGTCGGAGTATCAAAGCACCTCGATCGCTGACATTCGCGCTAACAATAATACCCTAAAACGGGGCAATGTCACCGTGCGCCTGGCCGAAGCCTTCGGGTTTTGTTGGGGAGTCGAACGTGCTGTGGCCATGGCTTACGAAACCCGCCAGCATTTCCCGGACGATCGCATCTGGATCACCAATGAAATTATCCACAACCCCTCGGTGAACCAGCGAATGCGAGAGATGAATATCGGTTTTATTCCGGTTGAAAATGGCATCAAAGATTTCTCTGTGGTCGAAACCAACGATGTGGTGGTTCTACCCGCGTTTGGGGCGACGGTACAGGAAATGCAGTTTCTCGATGGCAAAGGATGCACGATCGTCGATACGACTTGTCCTTGGGTGTCTAAGGTTTGGAACAGCGTCGAAAAGCATAAGAAAAAAAGCCACACCTCGATTATTCACGGCAAGTACAAGCACGAAGAAACTGTTGCCACCAGTTCTTTTGCCGATAAATATTTGGTGGTGCTCAATTTAGACGAGGCTGAATACGTTGCCGATTATATCCTCAACGGCGGCGACAAGGACGAGTTTTTAGCCAAGTTCAAAAACGCGCACTCGTCAGGGTTCGATCCCGATCGCGATCTCGATCGCATCGGCATTGCCAACCAAACCACCATGCTCAAAAGCGAAACCGAACGCATCGGCAAGTTGTTCGAGCATACGATGATGAAAAAATACGGCCCTGCCAATATCAACGAGCATTTCCTCAGTTTTAACACGATTTGCGATGCCACGCAAGAGCGGCAAGATGCCATGTTAAAGTTGGTGGACGAACCCGTTGATATTATGGTGGTCATCGGTGGTTTTAACTCCTCCAACACTACCCACCTACAAGAAATTGCCGTCGATCGCGATATCACATCTTACCATATTGACGGCTCCAATCGCATCGGCCCTGGCAATCGCATCGAACACAAACCGTTAGAAAAAGATATCGAAGTGGACGAAAACTGGCTTCCCGCAGGGGAAATTGTGGTGGGTGTCACCTCCGGTGCGTCTACCCCTGACAAGGCCGTTGAAGAGACGATCGAGAAGATTTTTGCCATCAAAGCAATGGAGGGGGAATTTCAGTAATCGGCGAGCAGTTTTAGGATAAGGAGATGGGGGATTAGGGGATTAGGGGTTTGGGGGATTAGGGGGATTGGGGTACAAACTTAATCCCTAACCCAGTACAGTTGAAATTGTAGGAGTAGCGTCCCCTTGCCTAACCCCACAATCGAGTATCGATGCAGTTCTGTCATACAATTAATAAATCTCCCACTTTCTCAAGCCAATGTCTCGATCGCTCGTCTCCGGTAACGTGCTTGTTGCTTTCTTCACCACCGCATTTTGTGGTTACGCACCGACAACCATCGCTCAAACCCAAGAATTAGAAATGCTTTGCGAATTCGATCGCGATACTCCACCGGGAAATATTGCAGTCACTCCCGACGATCGCATTTTCATCAGCCAGCATCAATTCTACAACCCTCAATATCGCGTCGTGGAGGTGTTACCCGACTGTTCTACGCAACCGTTTCCTAGTGAAAGGTGGTCGCTACCACCCGACGAACGTGGGATCGGTTTGAACAATGTTTTAGGCATCAATGCTGACAAAAACGGCATTTTGTGGATGCTCGATCGCGCTCCTGGAAACGGGGAAGCGGGCCGTTTGGTGGGTTGGGATACGCGCAGCGATACCTTGCATCGAATTATTTATTTAGCACCGCCTTTAATTCCGGCGAGTCATTCTTTTTTAAATGACTTGGCCATTGACAGCGATCGCAATGCGATTTATATTGCAGATACGGCAACGCCAGACAAGTCTGCATTGCTGGTGATTGACTTGGAAACGGGATACGTTCGTCGCGTGTTAGAAGGTCGCGAATCGGTGACACCGGAAGATATTCCCATCGAGATTGATAATGGCGAACCTCTCGTTCTCGGAGGACGAGAAGCCCGAGTGGGAGTCAATCCGATTACTATCGATGCGGACAATGAATGGGTCTATTTTGGCCCCATGAGCGGACGATCGCTCTATCGGGTGCGATCGCGAGATTTACTGGATTTATCTCTTTCTTCTGAAGAATTAGAAAGCCGAGTCGAACGGTATGGCGATCGTCCCAACAGCGACGGTATTACTGTCGATGGTGGCGGCAATGTTTACATCACCGATATCAATAATAATGCCATTGGTGTTGTCGATGCAACAGGAGAGTATCGCGTCCTTTATCAAGACGATCGCTTGCTTAGCTGGTCCGATGGATTTGCCTTTGGGCCAGATGGTTTTATCTATTTAACCTCCAACCAACTGCATCGATCGCCCCCTTTCAATCAAGGAGACGATCGTTCGGTTCCGCCGTTTTATTTGCTGCGTTTTCCATCGCTAGAACCGGGAGAAGTGGGACGTTAAAATTGCGATCGCCAAAACCATGCAATTGTGCCATAATTGAAATGGTAAGCGCGATCGCTTCTCATCATGCTTCAATACGACCTGACTCGTCCCCTCCCAACTGCCAAAGATTTACCCGACTCCGACGATACTCCTGTGGACAATCAGTTACAACATCTCATTCCCGGCTTGCTCGAAGCCATTCTCGCTTTAATTTGGGCAATGCGTCAAGACTGGTTTTTCGGAGTCGATATGGGTGTGTACTATCATCCCGAGCAAGCCGCGATCGTCCCCGATGGTTTCCTCAGCGTTGGCGTACCGCGAGTCGTTGATGAAGGGTTGCGTCTGAGTTATGTAGTTTGGGAAGAAAAGAAAGTCCCGATATTGGCATTGGAGGTGGTGTCGAAAACTCGACGGGGCGAATACTCAACCAAGAAAGACGACTACGCCAACATCGGTATTTTATATTACGTCATCTACAACCCTTTACGCAAGCAAAAACCACCTTTAGAAATCCACAAACTCAACGGCGACGAATACGAACTTTACAGCCTCGATTCTCCAACTTGGCTGCCAGAAATCGGTCTGGGGATCGGGCGAGAACGGGGAACGTATCAAGGTATAGAACGAGAGTGGCTGTATTGGTACGATGAGAAGGGGACTCGGTATTTAACCCCGGAAGAACGGACTAAGAATGCTGAAGAACGGGCCAATATTTTAGCCCAACAACTGCAAGCCCTCGGTATTAATCCCGACACGATCGCCTAAAATTTTCCAACAAAACATGACTAACGATCGCCAACCTTCGCTTCCCTATTTCGATATCCTCTTACAAGAAATGTCAGCCGGAGGGTCAGAACTCACTCAAATTTTCGGCGAATATACCCACTGGGGATATTGGTCGGCTCCAGCAATGGCCGATGGCTCTATTGAGGATTATAAAAGTGCGAGTGCGGCTTTATCTCGCCTGGTTTGCGATACGGCCAACATTGGCAACGGATCCCAGGTTTTGGAAGTGGGGTGTGGGTTTGGGGGGACGATCGCGGCCTTGAACGATCGCTTTTGCGATCTAGAATTGGTGGGGTTGAATATCGACGATCGCCAGTTGGCGATCGCTATCGAAAATATTGTCCCCAAAAATGGCAATCAAGTCAACTTCGTCTGTGCTGATGCGTGCGATTTGCCCTTTGCCGATCGCAGCTTCGATGTGGTACTCGCCATCGAGTGTATCTTCCATTTTCCCAGTCGCGATCGCTTTTTTCAAGAGGCGAGGCGAGTTTTAAAACCGGGAGGCTGTCTGGTACTCACTGATTTTATCCCTCGCGAGGATTTTTTGCCCGTGTATCGCCTGTCGGGATTGGTACAAGATGCGATCGTGGCTTATACTTTTGGCGATGTGGATATCAAATTCCCTTTGAGTGCCTATCGCGACTTAGCTCGGAAGACGGGGTTGATGCCCACTGTAGAAAACGATATCACCCTCAACACCTTACCGACGTATTCCGTGTTACGCTATCTGTGCGAAAATCGAGACAATTGGCTCGAACGGTTTCACTATCCGGCGATCGCGATGGCAGAACTAGCCGCACAAATGGGATGGATGCGCTATTTTCTGTTAAGTTTTGCGATCGCGGATAGATAGAATCGAGTTAGATGTTTTTGGGTCAGACGGATCGTAACCATTCAGGGGGGTAGCGTGGTAGGCTAAAGAGGGAAGCATTTAGGTGCAAGCAAGAAACCCGGTTTCTCAAAGGATAGACTCGAATTTTATCTGGCTATCTGCCAGAAACCGGGTTTCTACACCCGAGGCGCGATCGGACACCTGAATAGTTACGATTATACCAGGTCTATGTAAATTTCTGCCAACTGCTTGCCAACAGCACTCCAATTATACCGTTGGGTTGCCAGTTGGCGACCGTTTTCGCCCATTTCTCGGCAGAGTTGTGGCGAGGTTAACAGCTTGGAAATGGCTTCAACCCAGGGATCGATTTCTCCAGGAACGACGATCCCAGCTTGGCGATCGCGAATATCGCCTCTGAGTTCCACTTCCGGCGTAATTATCGCAGGTAAACCCGCGATCGCGGCTTCCGCCACCGCAATGCCAAAGTTTTCGCCATAGGAGGGTAACACGAATAAATCCGATCCTAACAGTAGCCGATCCTTGTCTTCTCCAGTGACAAATCCGGGCATGGTGACACGATCGCTGAGTTTCAAACTGCTAACTAAATTGGCGATCGACTTGACATAGGTTTCGTCTCCCGATCCGGCTAAGAGTAAGTGAAAGTCATGCTGTTTGGCAACGCGATCGAGAACTTGCAAAAGGAAATCCGGTCGCTTTTTCGGATGCAGTCGCGACAGGAATAAAATAATGGGTATGTCTGGGGAAATGCCAAAGCGATCGCGCAATTTTTGACGGGCATTTGGAAGATCCATCGGCGAACGAACCCCTAACGGAACCACAAAGGTGGGGGCGCGAACGCCAAAGTTTTTCGTATATTTAGCTTCGTCTTCTGTGGTACAATGAATGGCAGTGGCTCGGTCTAGATTTTTCTGCTCTAAAAGGAAGTTGTAAATCCTTTTTTTCCAGCGTTTCTGTCCGATCACCCAAGGGGAAAAATGTCCGTGCGGACTGATGACGTAGGGGATGTTTTGCTGGCGGGCAATGCGGGCAGAAAAGGTACAGGCGTAGGAGAACAGAGAGTTGATTTCAATTAAGTCGTAATTGCGGATATTCTCTCGCAACCAATCAGTGAGTTGTAGGGCAATACTGAACTCGGAAAAGGCTTTTATTGGGGACGGCGATCGCGGGAAAAAGCGGGCGGGAATGTCGTGATAGTCCACCCATTCATTTAATGGCACATCGAGAATGCGATCGCCGTTATCGTTGGTGGCGATCGCCGCCGCATCGACACCGCTATCTCGCAAGGCTTTTACAGTTTCTAACACCGCGATCGTGGGGCCGCCGCGTACTAAACTGAGGGAAGGAACGATATGTAAAACTTTCATCGATCGCTCCTTAACCGAAATTCGGCGATAATTTTATCGTACAATTGCGCGTAGTCAGAAATCATGGTTTCCGGGGCAAACCGCTTCGCATTTTCCAGACCCGCTTCTCGGTAGTCTGACAGGTGCGATCGCGTTTCGACAATGGTTTTTGCTGCCTCTTTACAATCCTTCGGATCGATGTAAATAGCTGCCTCGCCTCCCACTTCCGTCATCGGTGCAATGTTAGAGGTAAAAACAGGACAGCCACAGGCTTGGGCTTCGGCGATCGGCCAGCCAAACCCCTCTTGCAGCGACGGAAACAGCAGCGCCACTGCCCCCGAATACAGGGCTCGCAAATCTTCGTTGTCTACTTTTCCGACTTCTCTGACGCGATCGCCGATTCCATACTCGGCAATGCGATCGCCCACGTCTTCAGGAAAAGACTGTCCGGCAAAAACGAAGTATAAATCTTTGCCATTGTCCTGTTTCAACACTTCGTTAAAAATAGAAACGATGCCGAGTTTGTTTTTGTACCACTGATTGCCGCCAATATGAAATAAAAACGGCGTTCCCGGCGCGATGCCCAAATTCTTTAAGCGGGCTTGCGTCTCTTCTGGAGACATGGGAGAATAGGGATAGTTTTGCCCCATATAGACTGTCGTCACTCGATCGCGATCGAGAACGGTCAACCGCAACACATCTTCGCGGGTTTTTTCAGAAATACAAGCGATGCGGTGGGCGCGATTCAGACCGTTGAGAATCAACCGTTGTAGGTATTTTCCCGTCCAACTGGTGCGATTTTCAGGGATTTCACCGAGGGCCGATCGCACCGCTAACAAATCGTTACAAGTGACCAAGTGGGGAAACTGGCTCAGGTAGGGGGTGTAAAATGCGTTAGAATGGTCGCAGATGTGAACGATATCGAAGCGATCGCGATCGCGGCGCAATTCCACCGGAAACACGAAAAACTTGTCGATGTACCCCAACCACTTACCCAACCCCGTTGGCGAGGGCATTAACCCCCCAAATCGGGCTTGAGGGCGAATCACTTTCACCCGATGTCCCGCCTGTGTTAGCCCCGTTTCCAATAGGGCGGCGAATCGCTGCATACTTTGTTGTTCGTCGGGCAGGTAGTTGGCAAGGAGTAGGATATTCATGCGCGATCGGCGATCGGATAGGGGCGATCGTTGCTAGTGTAGCTTACTGAGGAGGAACCGAGCAACGACATCCGATTGCGATCGCAAAACGCTACTATAGAGTTAACGCCTTCTGGTCTCCTGCATGAAACCGACTAAGCGTACCCGCTCTCAAGAACGCATTCTCGCTTTACTAGGATCCCAAAAGCGATCGCTCTCCGCGCAAGACATTTATATGGAATTGCAACGGGCGGGCGATCGCATGGGGCTCGCCACCGTGTATCGCGCTTTAGACGCGCTCAAACTCGAAGGGGCGCTACAGGTGCGTACCCTAGAAACGGGGGAGTCTTTGTACTGTTCCATCGAGCGCGACAAGCACCATTTTACCTGTTTGCAATGCGGGGTTTCCGTTCCCATCCATGCCTGTCCCGTGCGCGACTTTGAAAATCGCTTGCGACAGTCCCAGAAGTTTAAAGTATTTTACCACACTTTAGAATTTTTTGGGTTGTGTACGAACTGCGATCGATCGGGTGAGGGATGAGGGATGAGGGATGAGAAGCCAACCTAAAATTAGGTTTGTACGCCAGCAAAAGCAGACTTTAACAGTTCCCAGGCTTCCTGCGCCTTCGGTTTGAATTCGTCGCAGTCTGCCTTGGCAGTAGCTAAATTATTTAATACCTTTGCCAAATCTTTGCTGCGGGCCATTTCGATTTGTTCTGGGGTCAACATTTCGCTGCCGAGCAAGGTTTCGATTAAGCTAAAGTAGGGTTTTGCCGCTTCTTGGGCTTCTTGCAGCGAGACTCGTAACATCGAAAAACGAGCGATGTCGGCGGCGGCTTCTTCGACGGGGGTTAACTCGCGCGTTGTTTTGGACTGGCGCTTTTTGCCGTTACGACTCGTCGAGGGAGGCGGTTCCACCAACACCAAGCGATCGACCCCTACCCCGTCGGGAAAACTGTCTTCAGATAACAGGGTTTCGTTGTCGTCTTCCATCATGCGGAACAATTCTTCGATGGCCTGTTCTCGGGCTTGTTCCGTATCGCGGGTAGATTCGACCGGAACCAACAGCGTATCGGCATACTCCGGTACGGTGTAGTATATGACTTTCTTGCGGCGGGGCATAGCGGTCTCCCTCATGCAATGCGCTATCGTTATTGTATACCGCGATCGTCTCGGTGAAGCGTTTTCGTACAAAAAAACATAAAGATTACGATCGCGTTTCCCGTTCGGCTGCTAGTTTGGGTTGCAGGTAGAGATTTTCCAGCAGTGCCCCCACGCCAGCCACCCAAGGCGGAACGACCAAGGCCCCGATAATCCCCAGAACTTGGGCCCCACCCAGTACCGCTAGCAGTTGGTAAAGGGGGTGAACGCCGACGGAAGTTCCCACCAACAGGGGATCGAGAACGTAGGTTTCCAGATTTTGTACCACCACAAACAACAAGATGACCCACAACACCAGCCAACCGCCTTGGGAGACGGCGACGACAATGGCGGGAATGGCCCCTAAAATCGGGCCGATAAAGGGGATCAGGTTGGTTAAACCCGCGATCGTCCCCAAACCTAAAGCGTACTCGCGCAACCCCAACAACCCCAATGTCGTCCCGCTAATGACGGCTAACAAAATCGACACCAGCAACCGACCCCGAATGTATCCTCCCATGCGTTGGGTAATGGGGGTGACTTGGGAGGCGAGGCGATCTTCCCAGGGTTGGGGGAACAGACAGACGATGCTGCGAATGAGACTGCGACTGTCTGCAACCATGTAACCGGAAATGAACAGGGAGAGGACGAGGCTGAATGCGGCCCCGACGATGCCCCGCGTGATACTGTAGGAGCGCAGCACCAATTGTTGGGAGGAACCGATGGCCCATCGGGTAATGGCTTGCGGGTCGATGAGTTCTACAATCAACTGCGATCGCGTATCGTCAGAATTGGCTAGCCAGGTTCGCACTAAGCCGATCGCGTCTTCAATATAACTGGGTAATTGGCGCAGCAAACGCTGGATCTGTTCGATGGCGGTGGGGCCAACAATTAAACCCGCACCGACAAAAACAGCCAAAAGTCCTAAATATACTGCGATCGTCGAGATCCACCGAGGAATATGCCACCGTTCGGCGCGATCGACCACTGGTGAAATGGATGCGGCCAGCACCACCGAAATGGCTAAAATCACCAGTAGGCTGCGAACTTGCCACAGCAACACGACCCCCAACACGGTTGCGGCGACGAGTAGCAAGGTCGAAAGTGGAAGGGTGACAGACTGTTTCACGGTAGGGATGAGGGATGAGGGGCGAGCGTTTAAGGATGAAGCGTCCCCTATCTTTTAATTGTCTCATACTCTGGTCATCTTTTACCATTTTCCGAAAACTGTAGGGGCGATTCGCGAATCGCCCCTACTTCGGATTG
>CAKZKB010000117.1 GCA_937121005.1 uncultured cyanobacterium
TTGATTCAGGACTTGGAGCTGGGCTTCGGCTTGTTTGCGATCGCTAATATCGGTCATTGCCACCACCAAACCGATAATATTGTTCTCAGAATCGACGATGGGGTTAGCGCGTTGAGACACTGGCATCAGACGATCGCCAAAAGAGCGCAATTCGATTTCCTCGCGCCAACTTTCCCCGTTTTCTAAAACCGTTTTGAGAAATTTGGCAGGCAATTCCGGATCGACAAAGACTGCCGGAATGCCGCCGGAGGCATTAAACTCATCGACTGTCGCACACTCGAACAACCGCGAAAAAGCCGGATTTTGATAGATATGATTGCCGTCAGCATCGGTAAAGGCAATGGCATCGCTCGCACTTTCGATCGCTTGGCGGTAGACTAACAACGTCCGTTCGGTTTCTTTGAGACTGGTAATGTCGCGGGCAATGGTGGAAAAATAGGCGATCGTCCCGTCAGTGGACTTGTGAGCCACGATCGCCTGGGAAAACGGAATTTCTCGACCGTCAGCCGCCAGCATCGCCGTTTCCCCCATCCAGTACCCGGTACGCGCCGCTTCAAATAGGGCTTCTTGCATGAGAATATTGTAGGCCCAGGCCGGATGCAGGTGGCTGAGGCGGCAACCTTCCAAGGGGCGATCGCGTTCGATGCCCAAAATTTCCCGTCCGGAACGATTGATATAAGAAATTTCGCCTTCGGTGCTCGAAGTGCTGATAAAGTCGGTGGTGGCTTCTAAAATGGCTAAGAGCCGATCGCGATCGGCCTCGGCTTCCTTACGATCGCGGATGTCGCGGCTGATAGTGGCGTAGCACAGCAGTTCGTCAGTTTCGCGATCGCGCACTGCAAACAATGTCATCTCGACCGGGATCTCTTCTGCGGTTTGGAAATGTTGCAGGTGAAATTCCCCTTGCCAGTTAGCGCCGTCGCGTACCGAACCGAGGGCTTGGCGCAGGGAAGCGATATCGGCGGCGGGCACGAAATCAAATATCGTCGCATTCTTCACCGCTTCTAGACTCTCGAGCCCCAGCAGTTCCCGTCCGGCTTGGTTGAGATAAAGCGCCCGTCCGCCGGGAGCCGCCATGCCGATAAAATCGGTACTGTTCTCGATCAGGGCCACGAATTTTTGCCGTTCGTCTTCAGCTAAAATGCGCTCGCTGATGTCGATAATCATCCCATCCCAAATGACCGATCCGTCCCCTTGGCGATCGGGACGGGAAATAACGCGCACCCACTTCAGCCGTCCCGAAGTGGTAATAATGCGCCCTTGCCAATCGAAGGGTTCGAGGGTACGGGCCGATCGCGCGATCTCTGCCATCATACCGGGGCGATCGTCGGCATGGGTCATTTCCAAAGAACGTTCCATCTGTTCCGGTTCGATCTCGTAGAGTTCCCGACACCCGGCTGAGGCGAACAGAAACGACATCGACCCCTCTGCATCCATGCGAAACTGGTAGATGACTCCTGGTAAATTGGCCGCCAGTTTTTGAAAGCGGGCTTCGCTGGCTCGCAAGGCAGCCTCGGCGGTTTCCCGTTCGGTAATATCGAAGGCCATGGAAGCCACGCCAATTAAGTTGCCTTCAGTGGAAACTAACGGCGTGTTGTACCACTCGCAGGTAATAATTCGGCCGTCTTTGGTTAAATTCTCGTTGGTACTGCGGGATCCGCCTTGTTGCGCCACCAGATCTCTCATCACCTTTTCTACATGGGGTCGGGCCGTTTCCGGGATTAATAACCCCACTACCGGGCGGCCTAGGGCTTCCCAGCGCGTCCAGCCGAAAATCCGTTCGGCGGCGGGATTCCAAGTGGTCACTTTCCAGTCTAGATCCCATTCAATCACCGCTAGGGGCGTTTGCTGCACCAGCAGAGAAAGACGCTGTTGGGAGCGACGCAGGCGATCTTCGGCCAGCTTGGCATCAGTAATATCCCGAGCCGTCGCATACAGTATTTCTTCTTCAGGATAGGGAATACTCGACCACGACAGCCAGCGATAGGAACCATCTCGACACCGATAGCGATTTTCAAACTGAACCGTTTCTTGTCCTCGTGCGACTTTTTGGGCTTCGGCGAGGGTGGCGGCTCGATCGTCGGGATGGACAAAATCGACAAACGGACGGGATTTCAGTTCGGCTTCGCTGTAACCGAGGACTTTAGAAAATGCAGGGTTGATGCGCTTGAAATAGCCATCGAACCCGGCGACGCAGAGTAAGTCGGGCGAGAGGTTAAAGAAGCGATCGCGTTCGGTTTCGGCTCGCTTGCGATCGCTGATATCCGTCGAAATTCCCCCAGTGGCGTACACTTTGCCGTCGCTGTCGAATAGGGGAAACTTGATGGCTAAGTAAGTGTGGAATCCGTCTGGTTGTAAAATGGTTTCTTCGAGCTCGACTGCCGATCGCGTTTCGATCGCCTTTCGATCGCCGCTTCGCACGTGGTTTTTAATCTCTTCGGGCATCAAATCGGCATCGGTTTTACCCAGAATCTCCTCCACTTTGCGCCCTAACGCCCGTTCGCAAGGGGGATTGGCAAATAAATAGCGCCCTTCTAAATCTTTAAGAAAGATAGCAGCCGGGGAGTGGGTTAAAATGGCTTCGAGTTGGGTTTGGCTTTCTTGCAGTTGAGCCGTGCGCCAGCGAATTTCGGCTTCGAGATCGGCTTTGGCTTCTTGCAAAGAGATTTCAACCAAGACGCGATCGGTGACATCGAGCAAAATCCCGCAAAAGACCATTTCTCCCGCGTCGTTGCAAATTGGGGTCGATCGTCCCTGCCACCAGCGTACCTCCCCGTCGGGTTTGATCAGGCGACCTTCGTAGAACCAATCTCGTCCCTTGTCAATGGCTGCGACGATCGATTGGTGGTAGGCTTCGAGATCGTCGGGATGAACGCGATCGATGAAGTTTTGGACATCTACTATCATCTCGGCGGCGCTAATTCCTGCCAGATCCTCAATGCCTTCGCTGACGTAATCGACGCGCCAGAGATCCCCTTGACTGGTAAACTGAAATATGGCTCCGGGAACGTGGGCAGCAACGCGATCGACGACAGAAGCAGCCAGATCGCGCTGCGATCGCAGTTGCACCACTTCTCGTTGCAAGGCTTCGTAGGCTTGGCGGTCTACGGTAACGTAGGATTCGGACACGGTTAGAAACGGCGAGGAAAGAGGCTAGAATCGAGGGGAGTTGAGGATCCCCTAAGAGATCCCCAACAACAAACAGACCCCATCGAGAGGGTTGGCGTACGGACGCACCTTGGCGCGTTAAATCCTCTTTAGCTTAGCATTCTGGTTTGATATCAGCCAGAATGAGAGCGATCGCCTTGTACGCCCCGAGGGAAAGGGAAATACCCCGTATCGCGATCGTACAGATGGCAAGTGGCGGTCACTTCTTGAATCAACGACCAAGAAAATTCGCGTTTGACGATATAGGCTCCCCAATGCTCTTCTAGGCTAGCATGGGCTTGGCGCAAATTGTACCAAGGAATGGCCGAGCAAACGTGGTGGGGAACGTGGACGTTAATATCGTGGCAGATAAATTCAAACCACCAGGGATATTTACAGTGGACGCTACCCATCAACTGCGCCCCGGCTTCGTGCCAGCGATCGCTCGGATCGAAGGGATTTTCCGGTAAGGTATGGTGAAATAGGGTAATGGTACTCAACCAAAAGTGAAACACCATCCAGGGAACAAACCATAATTTAACCAATCCCCAAACTCCGGTCGTAGCAATCAGAAGCGGTGCGCCAATGGCAATAACCGCTACCACAAACAAGACGGAAAATCGAAATTGCTGGCGTTCTTTGCCTTCAAATTGCCCCCAGCGAAAGTGTTGGTGCGCCCAATGGATAATAGAACCAGTCCACCACAGTTTGCCACGCACGGAGCGGTAGAGAAGTTGTTGCCATTGAGGGGAATTTTCAAATTTTTCCAGAGAGAAAGGATTCCAAGTATTATCGATATCTAAATTGTTCGTCCATTTGTGATGGAGATTGTGTTGAATTCGCCAAGGATGAAACGGATAAATGCAGGGAATTAAGGCAATATGTCCGACTAAATTGTTAACCCATTTGCGGTTGGCGAAGGAACGATGCCCGCAGTCGTGAGCGATGATAAACAGTCCGAAAAATCCCGTTCCCGTGAAGATCCACAGGGGCGCGAGTAAATACCAGGGTGCGACGGAAATTCCCCACCAACCCAGGCTGACGAGGGCAATGTTAATGAAAAAACCACCCCAGGCTTTAAGCGGATTTTTGACAAAAACTGATTTGGGAAAGGTGTCTAAAATGTCTTTGAGACGGATATTGCGATCGAGTTGCGGACGGGGATAGCGTGGGGGATCGACAGTCAGATCGAGAGAGGGTGGAGAAATCGCGGCAGATTTTACCATGTTTGTTGTAACCCGAGAAAGGAATAAGCCTCGTAAGGCGAGGTGCGATCGTCATATCAGATCCGTCAGAACAGCGAACGTATTTGTAGGGGTAGCGCCCCCGTGCCTACCCCTAGATATTGGGAACGGGGCAACCACAGGGGGATTGCCCCTACCAGGTTCTATCTCTGTTTAGCCGGATTCGATCTCATTTCTGCCTATTTCTGAAGCTGAGAGTCCAGAAATTGTCATCGGCATTGCGAAAATGGCAGATGGCGATCTCAGGCTACGATAGCATTTATTCTTACTATTGGGATCGCTGAAATCTGGGAAAATTATCGGCAAGGATTCAGGCTAACGGTTAAGATCCCCCCTAACCCCCCTTCATAAGGGGGGGATTACTTGGTTTCCCCCTTATGAAGGGGGACGGAAGGGGGATCGCTCAGCCATTTCCGGTATTACCGCTTACAAATTATCGTCCCCGCCAAGGGCTGGTTTCCAAATAACCTTGAGGGGTAAACACGACGCGATATTGAGCTAACGGCACTCGTACCACAATATCATCTTCGCGACTCAAGGCGGCTTCGCTGCGGTGCAGGTCTTCTAACGGCAGTTCGCCGTAGTAAACCGAAGCCGTATCGCTGAGGGGTTCGACTTCGGCGATCGTCCCGTCTTCGGTGACTCCGAGGCGATATTCCAAATCGCGATCGAAAATAGGATCGCCCGTCCACTCTGCGGTTATCGTCTCGCGCAAATCAGCTTCCAAACGGGCGATCGTCTCGCTGTCGGTAATTTCGGGCGGTGGAGAGGGGGCCTCGCTGTAACCGTGCCAGGGGGCGATTTCGATCGCGCCATTGGGCTCGAACACCACCTTAAAATCGGCAAAGGCTTCGGTGGTGGCCCGGCCGCCTTCAGCCGGAACGAACCGCAAGTCCGGTAACGGCGTGGCCTCGGCATTGTTGCGGGCGGCTTCGTTGTCGGGGCGGTAGCCAAGAATGGCTCCATCTGCCCCCACTGTCACCCGGTAGGATAGGGGGGAAGGAATTGCAGCCGCTTCGTCGCGTTCGTTGTAGAGATCTTCGGACAATTGCTGTCCCAGGGCGGCCAGGCGATCGGGATCGGTAATTTCTTGGCTGTCTTCTAAGGCAGCGGCCAGTTCTTCACTCGAAGGCGGTTCGACTTCCGGTTCTGGTTCGGTTTCCACCTCCAGATCCGGCGGGGCGGCGGCTCCATTTTCCGGATCGACTTGGGGTTCGATGCCCTCGGACACGCCCGGATTGACTTCGGCCGGACGGCGGGTTTCCGGGACGGGAAGCATGAAGAACAGGGCCGCAGCCGCCGCCAGACCGGATACGCCCACAGCCGCCGGGGCCGCCCGCCGGGCCAGGGGCACTTCGGCGCGGGCGTGGCGGCGAGGTAGGGGGGACAGGGCCAGCGATCGCCCCGGTAGGGTGGTCGCATCGGCAAAACACTGGTCGATCGCTTCTACCAAGTCGAACAGTTGTACCGTCGTCAGATCGACGCGCACCGGATCGGGGGCCGTTTCGGGCGATCGTACCAGCAAGCGATGCAAGCCATTCTCGATCGCCATCAATTCCACCGCCTGCGGCTGGCCGCCGGCCGGCCGGATGGGTTGTTCGATACCGCTCATCCATTGGCGGACGTAAGTATTGACCGCACTCACCAAACTGTCGAAAAACTCCAGACCGCCGCTTAACGGTTCCGGGCGGTTGGCGAAGCGACATTCAGCGTTCACCAATACGGTCAACGGGGCGCGGGCCGGGGAACTATCTACCGTTCCGGTGGCATCGCTGAGGCCTTCGAGGCTTAAGGTGCAGTTGGGGAGTTTGTACTGGCGAACAACAGTCATTGGAGAGGTTTTAGGTTCTAGGTTCTAGGTTTTAGGTTTTAGGTTTTAGGTTTTAGGTTTTAGGTTTTAAGTGCAGAATCTCAGAAAGCTACAACGAAACCTTCAATTTTCCTAACACCTAATCCCTAATCCCTAACACCTAATCCCTAATTTCGGTATCGAGGATTTCGCCATCGAGAAGGGCGACCCACAAGCGTTGCGCCCCGTTGGTTCCGGTACAAAATAGGAGTTGCAATAGCAGTCTGGAAGCGAGTTCGTTGAGTTTCTCGTCGTTGCTGTAGTAGGCGGTCAGCGATCGCCGGGGGTTCATGCGGCTGCGAAAGTGGGTGCGGAACCGTTTGAGATAGTAGGCCAGGCGCGGTTCTTTGTCGAGGGGGATATTTTGCGATCGCGCTCGATCGTAGTCGATCGCCAGTTGGCGCACGGCCACTGTCAGCCGCTTGCACAGGTGATGGGCTAACATAACCAGGGCTTTGGCTTCTTCTAGACTGAGGGCGCGGCGCTGGCTGAAACGGCGCAGGGGGTTGGTACTGCGAAGCTGCCACAGGGCCACTCGGTTGGGGATCAGGGTTTGTAGTTGCAGTTGGTCTACGAATTTGAGAATAACCGGGGCAGCCGTTACGTCCAAGGCCTCGATCGCCAGTAAAATTAGATCGATCTGCATCCGCATCCGGCGCGGACAAACGCCTTTGGGCACGGGAAAATCCGGCAGGCGATCGAGAATGAGCGGTGCGGGTGGAGTGTCGGTCGGCGGACGGGTGGACTGCATCGGGCAATTTTTTAAGGTGGGATGGGGAGGGGGAGCGATCGAGTCTCTTCTACAGTGTACGATTGTGCGGGTCGATCCGCGACAACCCAGATGGAAGCATCCCCAATTCTAACGAATCTCCGGGTGAGTATTGCTCTCATCGGGAACGCGATCGGCAAACCGGGCGATCGCCCTTGGTGAGACGATCGAGGACATCCGTATTTTACGGGTAATATCCAGTCCGTTGGAACCGTAATATTTGTAAGGGCTGTAGGGGGCAGTGCCCCCGTGCCTGCCCCGTTGGCTGCGGGCTGTTAAAATGTTGTGTCTACCCCTCTAACAATACGAGAGGCGGCCTTGACCGAGACGATGGCTTGCTGTCGCGGATACAAGCCCCCGAATTCATTATAATATCCAAGCCTCTGGCCGAGCGCCCGAAGTCAATCCACAATCCAACCGAAGTCAATCCAAAATCCAAAATCTAAAATCTAAAATTGACATGACCCAGACCAACCTCGATATCCTCGCCACCACCGACCCCGAAATTGCCGCCGGGATCGACAAAGAACTGCAACGCCAACGCGATCGCCTGGAGTTGATCGCCAGCGAAAACTTCACCTCCGCCGCCGTCCTGGCCGCCCAAGGCTCGGTACTCACCAATAAATACGCCGAAGGGCTGCCTGGAAAGCGCTATTACGGCGGTTGCGAAGTGATTGACGAAATCGAACGTTTGGCGATCGATCGCGCCAAACAGCTATTTAACGCGGCCTGGGCCAACGTCCAACCCCACTCCGGGGCCCAAGCCAACTTTGCCGCCTTCCTCGCCCTCCTCGAACCGGGCGATACCATTATGGGCATGGACTTGTCCCATGGCGGCCACCTGACCCATGGTTCCCCCGTCAACGTCTCCGGGAAATGGTTTCAGGTACAACACTACGGCGTGAGTCAAGAAACCGAACAGATCGATTTTGACCTAGTGCGGGATCTGGCCAAACAACATCGCCCCAAACTGATTATCTGCGGCTACTCGGCCTATCCTCGCATCATCGATTTTGCCCAATTTCGCCAAATTGCCGACGAAGTGGGAGCCTATCTATTAGCCGATATCGCCCACATTGCCGGACTGGTGGCCACCGGACACCATCCCAGTCCCCTCCCCCACTGTCATGTCGTCACCACTACCACTCACAAAACCCTACGGGGGCCGCGTGGCGGTTTAATTCTCTGCAACGATACCAGTTTGGGCAAGAAACTGGATAAAGCCGTGTTTCCCGGCACCCAAGGCGGCCCCCTCGAGCACGTTATCGCCGGGAAAGCGGTAGCGTTTGGGGAGGCTTTGAAACCCGAGTTTAAGACTTATTCGGGGAATGTTATCGCCAACGCCCGATCGCTGGCCGATCGCCTGGTCGATCGCGGTCTGAAAATCGTTTCTGGGGGCACGGACAACCATTTGATGCTGGTGGATCTGCGATCGGTGTCCATGACGGGCAAAACAGCCGATCGCCTCCTAGAAGCTATCAACATTACCGCCAACAAGAATACCGTGCCCTTCGATCCCGAGTCGCCCTTCGTTACCAGTGGGGTGCGGTTGGGATCTCCGGCCATGACCACTCGCGGCCTGGGGACGGCTGAATTTGCTGAAATTGGCGACATCATTGCCGATCGCCTGCAAAACCCGGAAGATGAGACAGTGGCCCAGTCCTGTCGCGATCGCGTGGCGGCCTTGTGCGATCGCTTCCCCCTCTACCCTCACCTGCGGATCCCAGTTCCGGCCGCAGTTTAACTCTGTAGGGGTCAACGGCGTTGACCCTTAAGAGGACACCCCTCCCCTAAAACCTAATCCCTCCTTGTACTTGAAGAGAACCCGGATACAAGCCTCTCCCTTTAGGGAGAAGAGGATTAGGAGATTTTCCTCAGTTCAAGCCTGGTGTCTTTTAGACAGAGGTCTTAATTTTGAATTCTGAATTCTGAATTTTGAATTGGAGCGAAGCGACTTGACCGCGATCGCCAGATAAGCAGTACACTGACAGAAAAGAGGAGGGGCAAGTTCCTAGCTGCCTCGATAGCGACTCCCCTTTCGGGTCGCGGAGTAGTGACGCGCGTCAACGATCTGCGACCGCCAATCCCCATCTACTATTAAGTGACGTGGTGCTTCCCCAACATCTGTATCACTTGCTGGCGTTTGCGATCTCTGGCGCGATCGTCCTCGCCAGTACCCCGATCGTCAAGGCGATCGGCCTGAGAAGCGGTCGCGTCGATTTACCCGGCGATCGCAAAGTCCACGAACGCCCCATGGTGCGTCTCGGTGGCGTATCAATTTTTGTCGGCACGGCGATCGCCCTACTGCTAGTCTGGTGGATCGGTGGTTTCATCGATGCCAGTGGCAAACCCCTCGCCCCCGCCGAAGAGTACGAAATTTGGGGTGTCACTATTGGCGGGTTGCTGTTTTTCCTCATCGGACTGGCCGACGATCTGTTTAGTCTTTCCCCCGTCGTTCGCTTGGGAATGCAGGCGATCGTCGCGACATTCGTTTGGCATATTGGCGGAGTCAGTATCGATTTTCTCACCATTCCTTTCGTCGGCGTGACCCAAATTGGGGCATTGAGTTTGCCCGTTACAGTGATTTGGTTGGTGGGGATGGCGAATGCTATAAATTGGATCGACGGTCTGGATGGATTGGCGGCTGGTGTATCGGGAATTGCGGCAGTGGTAATGTTAATTGTCAGCCTGTTCATGCAGCAACCAGCCGCAGCGTTAATCGCCGCAGCATTGGCGGGTGGGGCGTTAGGATTTTTGCGCTACAATTTCAATCCCGCGCAAATTTTTATGGGCGATGGTGGGGCATATTTTATGGGTTTTACCCTTGCAGGCGTAGGCGTGATTGGATTAGTTAAAAGTACGGCAGTCACGGCAGTGGTGTTGCCTTATATTATCTTAGCCGTGCCGATTTTAGATATGTCGGCGGTGATTGTCGATCGCCTTCGCAGTGGCAAATCGCCGTTTATTGCCGATAAAAGACACTTACACCATCGCTTGCTGAATGCAGGATTATCTCACAGACTGACGGTGTTGTTTATCTACGCACTGACATTGTGGGTGGGCAGTTTGGCTCTCGTTTTTGCCAGCATTCCCAGTGGTTTTATTTACGCTATGGCGGCGACTTCGCTTTTGGGATATGCCAGTTGGAAAGTGTGGAAACACGCTCGTTAGGGGGTTATCGATCGTATTGAACGCGCGGATCGAGAACGGCGTAGAGCAAATCGGCCATGAGGTTAAAAACAACAATTAAAATGGCGTAAATAAACGCGATCGCCATAACGACCGGAGTATCGCCGCGATAAATCGACTCGACTAGCAAGGCTCCAATTCCCGGTACGCGGAACACTTGTTCGGTGACGAGAGCGCCTGTAAATACCGCAGGAATATCGATGGCAACTAAAGTGAGAACGGGGATTAAAGCATTGCGAATCACGTGGCCTAAAATCACTCGATATTCGGGCAAGCCTTTAGCGTAAGCGGTGCGGACGTAGGGCTGTTGCAGTTGTTCTAAAACCGAAGAGCGCACGAAACGCATCAACAGCGCTGCTTGATACAAGCCTAACACGAAAACGGGCATAATCGACTGTTCGATTTGAGCGAAAAAGCTGCGCCAATCCGTAACTGCTAAAGTGCTGGTATAAATAAACGGCAACCAGTTGAGCCAAACGCTAAAAACGATGATAAACAGCAGTCCAGTAAAAAACGTGGGAATGGAAAACCAAAAGAAGGCGAAAGTCGTAACAATGCGATCGAACCAGGAATAGCGTTTGAGGGCTGAAATAACCCCCAACGGAAACGCGATCGCTACCCCGACAATATACGCCGCCCCCACAATTAACAGCGTTACGGGCAAACGCTGTAAAATTAGCGTACTGACCGGAGATTGGCTCAAAAACGAATAGCCCATATTGCCCGAAAAAAACGCGATCGCCCATTTAGAATAACGAATGTAAACGGGGTCATCTAAACCGAGCGATCGACGAATTTGCTCGCGCACTTCCGGGGTAATAGATGGGTTGGTGGCAAACTCCCCCATGGGGTCGCCAGGGGCGATCGCTAAAATCCCAAACACCACAATGCTAATGGCAATCAGGGTGGGAATAGAAACCAGCAGGCGCTTGTACAGGTAAACGAACATTTTTAGAGTTCAGAGTTCAGAATTCAGAGTTCAGAATTTAGTCTATACGCTAAGGCCAGGGACTTGTATCCGCAATCTTCTCGGTCGCGTGGCGAGATGGCTTAATTTTAGGGGAGGGAACGATTTAAGTCCAAAGAAAGAGTAAAGTTTGACCCAACTTGGGGACGATCGTGATACCCCTAAAGAAAGGAGCGATCGAGAGACAGACCCTATGAAGTGGCAATGGATTTGTGCTACCCTCGCCCTCGCCACCCTGACTCCGGCGGTTCCGGCGTGGGGACACGGGGCCCGCATCGAGTACCGGCCGACCTCGGCGGTGGAAATTCAGGCGGTTTACGACTCGGGGGAACCCATGGCCGAGGCCCCGGTGATGGTTTACGCCCCCGAGGATCCCGAAACGGCTTGGCTGACGGGCACCACCGACAGCGAAGGGCGATTTGCCTTCGTCCCCCAAGGAGATGGCACTTGGACGGTGAGCGTTCGCGAAGCCGGACATGGCGATATCATTAATATTCCCGTCGGCGACACTGAAGAAAGCGAGACCGTTTTGGCGGTTGCGTCGCCGACTGATTATACCCCTTTACAAAAAGCCGTGATGGCCGCTTCCGTTATTTGGGGCTGCGCGGGCACGGCATTGTACTTTTCGCGGAGACCGTCTTAAAATGCACGTTGCTGATGGATTTTTGCCCGCCCCGGTTTGCATTGGTGGGTATGCTGCTACGGGCTTAATGACCTGGTATTCTCTGCGACAGATCGATCGCGAAACCGATCCCCGTCAAGGGGTTCCGAAAGCGGCGTTACTGGCGGCGGCTTTTTTTGTCGCCTCTTCTATTCGCGTCCCCGTTCCTCCCGCTAGCGTTCATTTGGTTCTCAATGGAATGTTGGGGGCAGTGTTGGGATACTTTGCCTTTCCAGCTATTTTGGTGGGGTTGTTTTTTCAGGCGGTGATGTTCGGCCACGGCGGTTTGACGACGCTGGGCGTGAATGCGATAATTATGGGCGTTCCGGCGCTAATTTCTTATTGGTTATTTAGTCTTCGCCATCGCTTTGAGAAAGAAACTCGCTGGCAGCTAGGGGTGTTTGCCTTTTTAGCCGGGGCGATGGCGGTGGGACTTTCGACGGTTCTATTTTACGCGATCGTGGTGACAAATATTCCGGCCCAATGGAACGTCGATGCCGAACGCATTGCGGTCGGGTTGTTGGTTCTCTCTCACGTCCCTCTGATGGCGATCGAGGGGGCTTTTACGACGTTGTTGGCGTTGTTTCTTCAGCAGGTCAAACCCAGTTTGCTTGAAGGTTGAATGAGGTATGAGGTGTGAGGTTCGAGGGATTAGGGTTTAAGGTGTAGGGGCAATTCGCGAGTCGCCCCTACATTCCAATTTCTAGAAGTTGCATCGATGGTGGAAATTAGCATTACTCGAAAACAATGGTATCGACACTCGAAGCCACCGAAATCAATTTACGCTATCTCGGCGATCGCTTCGGGTTGAAACGAGTTCGCGATCCTCGCTTTTTTGGGGAGTGGCAAGACAACTTACCGGAATTGGACGATCGCGATCGACAAGCCTTAGACAAAATACGAGAAGGATACTTTAATTTAGTCGAATATCCACCGTTACTCGAAAATGCAGTCAAGTTGACTGTCGTCAGTCCTCTGTTGTTTGTGGCTGGATTGTATTTGCCGCCTTTTCGTATCCAATGCGAGCGATCGATCCAACTGCAAGCAGAGGAAGATGGAGTTAAAATTGAAGGCAAAATTGACATTCTCGTTCTCAAAGACAACTTTTGGGTGACAGTTATTGAAGCAAAACAGGTCTCCTTTTCACTCGAAAGCGGACTAGCACAACTGCTGGCGTATATGCTTGCCGATCCTAACCCGACAACCCCTACGTTTGGACTGTTAACCAACGGTGCAAATTTTCGCTTCGTGAAACTCGATCGTCAAGAGTCTCCCAAATATGCTCTCTCCGATGTATTTGCGATCGACAACCAAGACAACAACCTCTATACGGTTCTCCAAATTTTGAGGCGATCGAGCCAATTGTAGAAAGTTCGGGCAAATCGGCTATACTGGTTGAGTGGCGCTGGCAGTGGCGATCGATGGTTTGGCAACCTGGAACGAAACTCAAGGGCGATCGTTATACGATCGACAGCATTCTTGGTGGCGGACGGTTTGGGTTCACGTATTTGGCCCGCGATCGCAATGGCAATCGTGTTGTCATTAAAACACCTAACGATGAAATTGTCAACCGTGCTGACTTCGATCGCTTGCAGGAAGCGTTCGTTCGCGAAGCGGTTAAATTGGCAAAATGTAACAATCCTCACATCGTTAAAGCTGAAGATCCGTTTAAAGAAAATGGACTTTGGTGTTTGCCAATGGAATATATTGATGGCCCAAACTTGTCTCGACTGAGCGATCGCGTTTTATCCGAAGCTGAAGCGTTATGCTACGTGCGTCAAATTGGCGAAGCCTTAAAAGAAGTCCACAAACTCGGTTTTTTACATCGCGACGTGCGCCCGGAAAATATTATACTGCGTCGAGGAGAACAGAATGCCGTGTTAATCGATTTTGGGTTGGCGAGGGAAATCGGCGATTCGCTAACTGCAACCCGCAGCGAGGAAATTTCTAAGGGGTTTTCGCCTTTAGAGTTGTACTCCTCTAAAGCCAAACCCGACGAGAGAACAGATATTTATGCTTTAGGTGCGACGTTGTACGATTTACTGACGGGAACCAAGCCACCGGATGCCAGCGATCGCAAAACTTCTGGGGCGCAATTGCAGTTTCCGGCGGGGATGAATCCTAAAATTGCCAAGGCGATCGCGTGGGCGATGCAACTGGAAATGGACGATCGTCCAGCATCGGTAGAAGCATGGCTGAAACGGTTGCCGAAAGTGAACCAAAAAGGCGCGATCGTGGTTCCTGAAGAGAAAGAAAAGAGCTTCGATCGTCAATTCAAAATTTGGTCGTTGGTTCTCGGAATCTTAACCGCAATTGGTGTTTTAATTGGTATTTTTGCCGACTTAGATTCTCTATTTGAAAAAACGCCATCGAATCCCACGCCACCACCGACAAATAACCCATGATTTCGTGGTAAAATTGAGAAATGGCTAGAAGTTTACCACCTTCAACACTCAAAGTCAAAACAATTTAGATTCCGAGGATCGAAATTTAATGGTACAATTATCTCCACTGTATTTGAAACGGATTCAAGCAGCAACTCAACAAGGTATCGAACAAGGTATCGAGCGAGAAGTCTCGTTAGTAATGCGACTTCTCCGCCGTCGTTTGGGAACGATCGCCCCAGAAATCGAGGAACGGATACGGGGTTTAAGCGTCGATCGCGTTGAAGATTTAGGGGAAGCGCTACTGGATTTTGAGAATGACGGCGATTTACGGCGTTGGCTCGATCTCCATTAAGATCGTATCCATATTCTCGGTCAATTGCTATACTTGAGGCGAACCGATGGGGTAACGGGGCGATGGTTTGGCCAGAGGGACACCAACTGCAAAACGGCAAGTACACTATCGATGAGGTTATCGGGCAAGGCGGCTTTGGCATCACGTACAAGGCGCGTCACCGACACCTGAACTCGTTTGTCGTCATCAAAACCCCCAACGAATATCTCAAACACGATCCCGAATACGAAAAGTACGTGCGGCGGTTCGTCAAAGAGGCGCAAATGCTCGAAAATCTATGTCAGGAACCGCACCCGCACATCGTCCGCACCCGCGATTTGTTTGAAGAACCCGGAACCCGCCCCGGAGAAAGAGGAACCCACTGCTTGGTAATGGATTTCGTACCGGGGGAAACCCTCATGGAAGCGGTGCGACGCAGGGGGAAACGACCGGAAGCGGAAGCAGTGCGCTACGTGCGACAAATTGGCGAGGCGCTGGCGTGGGTACATCGGGCGGGTTTAGTGCATCGCGATGCTCATCCGGGCAATATCATTTTACGCCAAGATGGGCGCACTTTGGGCATAAAAAAGGCGATTCTGATTGATTTTCGTTTTGCCAAAGAATTGACTCCAGCGTTCCCAACTACGATGGGAAAAGGAGGGAATAAAGTATTTGCACCTTATGAACAGTTGACCCAAGGCAGTCGCAAACCCGTTGCCGATATCTATTGCTTGGCGGCAACCTTTTATTACGTGCTGACGGGAGAATGTCCACCAACCTCTTTGGAGCGAAAGCTACATGAGGAACCGTTTGTCGAGCCTCAGCAAATTGTTCCGGGAATTAGTGATAATGTGAATCGGGCAATTCTAGAGGGGATGGAGTTGGAGCCAGAAAATCGCCCCCAGTCTATGGAGGAATGGTTGCAGTTGTTGGAGATTTCCAGAGCTGAGCCAATTCGCTGGAGACTTGAAAAACGGAACAGATCAAAGAAGCGAAAAATACAAGCTGATAGGTTATCCTTATTACCTTTAGTTGCTATTATCGTTATATATGGAGTTATTGGAGGTACTTTAGCGACCGCATCTTCCCCTTGGTACGCCTGGGCTGGGGCTGTAGTTTTGCCTATAGTTTGGGCTGTATCCTTTGTGTATCCTAGTGATTGGAATTTGGCTATGGCTGGATTTATTTCTATAGCTTTGGGTGTAGCTTTGGTTTGGACTGGAAATAGAGTTTTAATCGGGATTGTAGGTTTATTGGGTAGTGTGAGTTCAATTTTGGCTATAGTTCCGATGGTAATCCAGCAAAGCAGATTAGATAGATACTTGAAATTATGGCACACTTATCTAATTTTTACGGGTCTATCTGTCTTGGGTTTGGGTTTAGGTGCGTTAGTGGTTTTTGCTTTACAGTAAGTGAGGAGAGCGGCTGATGGATCCCCTAGAAACTTACCGCCAAATTATCCGAGATGTCCTTGCCGAGTACACAAAAATTCCCTACTCTATGGGCGAGCTAGAATGCGAAGCGGTCTTCGATGAAACTCGCGATCGCTATCTTTTAATGACCGTTGGCTGGCACGACGATCGCCGGGTTCACTACTGTCTCGTCCACATCGACATCATCAATGGTAAACTGTGGATACAACGAGATGGCATCGAACATGGCATCGCCACCGAACTCGTTGATGCGGGGATTCCTCAATCTGAAATCGTCCTGGCATTTTATCCCGAAAGCGATTCTCCTACGGAGACGCTACGCGAACGCGCTTTGACCGACTTCGCCCTGTGCTAAACTTTTATCGATCGCGATCGCGTTTCCCATGCTACAATCTGAGAAAAGAGACTGAAAGACTGCCATGAGAAGCGCGATCGCCAAACCCTCTTCCCTCCTGCACGGTATCCAAATCGAACGAGTTGAAGACTTGGATCTGTTTAAGTTTACCGATGCACTTCAGTCGCGCATGGAAGAACTGTTAGAAAAGAAAAAAGCAAACGCGATCGCGCCTGAAAACAAGAACTCGAATCCATTGGCGAACTCGATCGCATTTTTACCCATATTAATGCTATGCTAGCGGCTCGACAATGACCGTCAGACAGCGAGATCGATTTCTGTGCGAGTATTGCCACTCCTCAGAGAAGGACGAAGATAGATAGAATGCCTGGTTTTAGAAATGGAGTCGGAACTTTGAATTAGAGCAAGGCGACAGGCGATCGCCACTAATCGCAGTTCAACAACCGTTTAGCGCGATCGACTCTCGACCGATACAATGGATGCTGGCGCATATTCGCTTCCAACTCTAAAATCATGTCGTCAGCGATCGCAATTAACGCATCCCATCGCTGGTTAAGTTCCTCAAATTGACGCGATCGCGCTTCAATCTTTTCTAAACTTGGCGAAGGTGGGTACTGACTCATAATAGATTCCAATCTTGTTTAGCTTCTCGAATTGTCGCCTCCGAAGCGTTTGCAGTAGCGCTCGCCTCTTCTAGAGAACGATTTAACAATTCTAGCACGGCAGAAGGCGCGACAGGATAAGACTCAGCAATTCTTAACAATAGCGTATGAAAGCGAGAGTAATAGGTTTCGACTCGTTCTCGAACATTTTGAAGTCGATCGAACTCTGCGATCGCTGCTTCTGTTTCGCCGTAGCGATCGAGAATTAGATATGCAGTTGCGACCGCCTCATCAAGGATTCCTAATAGACGTTGCTGGAGAGTTAAAATTGTGGAAATTGTTGCCGGGGATAGTTTAGCCAAGAGACCGAGTTTAGACTAAGATGCTACCAGTCAATTGTAAAGCACTATTGTACGCTTGCCAAACTTGCAATCGAATTTTCAACCGTGCTAAGAAGAGACTGACGATGTTTCTGTTTCGATCCCTTTTTTTAATTTTGAATTGGAGCAACGCGACGCGCTCGTTCCATAATTTCCTCGAACAAAAAGTCGCGCACCAAGGCTTCGATTTCTTGCTTGAGGGGGGCGCGATCGTCGGTTAACTCATCGAGGAGTTCGATCGCCCGCGTGTTGCTGCCCGCCGCAGCCGCATTGTACAGGGCCTCGAGCCAGTCTTGGGGGAGTCCGTGCCAGTTGGCGGCT
>CAKZKB010000118.1 GCA_937121005.1 uncultured cyanobacterium
CCTCAGAGCCTAGAACTAGCACGCATTCTAGGGTGAGATGGCTTTCCGAACGATTAGGCTGGTCAGGTGGTTAGAAGTACAAGCCCCAGGATACGCGACATGGGGTTGGTTTCTACGGAGTCCCTGACGGTTTCAATTAGATGCAGGCCAAACTCTTTGGAAATAAATGCGATCTTTTGGCTTAGTGCGATCGAGTGCATCAGCAAAGTCTTTTGCTTTCTGCGACTCTCCCTCAAACAGGGTAACGATTTCTAAATAACGATCGTCCCCAATAGGATACATCCGATGCCACAACCGCCCAATTTGCGATCCGCCTCGAACTTTACCCGTCACTTCGGTTTGGTAAATTTTAGGAGTCTTCTTGGGAAAGTCTCCTTTCGCTCCATGTAATAGAGGAATAATTGCCGAGTCCTCATTGCTGTCGCGAATCCAAACCTTCACGTTATCTTGATGCCATGCTTCTCGATAACCGGAAACTGAAGAAGCTGATAGACTTTCCTCCCCATAACACATTTTTAACCACGTTTTAGCCGCTCGTACCGTTGCTTCAATCAACGCTGCGGCGCTAGCGCGATCGCTCGCGGGATTATCCTTTTCTTTAACCCATTCCCAATGGCAACCAATAGGATATCCCTCGTAACTTTCCCAGAACATCTCGTGATTTGCCCGCCGCCAGGACTTGCCAAAGCCACCGAGCAACATCGCAAACTGAGTGAGCTTTTCAATCAAGTTTTTCAAAGCGGGCAATCGCTCGGCTGGAATGGCTGTAAATGGCAACCAAATGAGCTTCCCTGACACCTCATAAAATCCATCTTCATAAATTTCTAACTCATGGGAGTCAAATACACATCGCAGCAATCCGACTTGGGTTTCCGAGGCTCCATTCTTCTTGACCTCCGTATCCCCAAACAAATCTGCGACTACTTCTTGGACGCGATCGGGGCTTAGACCGGAAAAAATGCGTAGGGCGTGACCCCGAATTGTGGCGCGAAACATATTCGGACGAAACTCATAAGTCCCATCCAAAAGGGTAGGCGCTAAGCCACATCCTTTAATTTTGGCTCGGTAAAGCTCTCGGTAGCCATCCACATGGGGCAAGATAATATCGCCATTTTTACGTCGAGTGGTTCCGTAACCAGCGCTGACTCGCGAGCCGAGTCCGAAACCCAAAGCAGTTTCCCAAACCTGCCAAACCTCTTGCCAATTACCATATTGCCAGGTATCTTCGGGGTGGGATGCAGAAATTCCAAACTCCATATTGGGTTCGTAGAGGGAAATAAGCGAGTAGGCACTTTCTCCTTTCGGCTTTTCCGTTGTATCCTGACTTTTAACTTGCCATTCCTGCTGGGGATGAGTAATATCTACTACCCCTTTGACCCAGTTATTGGTTGGATAGCCGCCGTGAAAGCGCAAAATACCGGGGCGATCGACAGCACCACAATAAAATTCTGTTTTTTTCGCGTCAAAGCCTTGTTTACGGCAAGCATCGCGAAATGCACCTTTCATGCTACTACCAGGATAGTAGGGATATCCGCGCACGTCCAGAACCGGACGGATAAACCCTTCATCTTGACCGCTATTCATCATCAAGCGCCAAGCAATTTTATAAGTTCGGGTTTGCGATCCACCCTTAAATTTTGGTGGCTTGCCCAAACGACTGTTAGTTTTCGAGCCTGATGTTGCTGTTGCGCGTTCCCAAGGTTTAATTTTTCCTGAACTCGGCGATCGATCTTCAGGTGGGTTGGTAGCAGCCTCAGTCCATTCTTGTTGCCACTGAGAAACTGCGTGGGTTTTCCCCTTGCCTTTAATACGCTGTAGCTGGCAGCGTCCTTCGATTGGAGCCCGAAACATCATCGGAACGTCATTCGTCTTTGTCATTTGTCGTCGCCTCCTTTGTAGCGTTGCGTCCACCAAACCAAGCTATCACACAGTTGCGTTAACACGGCTAAAGCCAGTTGACTGTCCTTTAGCGTTAGCGTTTTGCCTTCAATTTTTGCCTCCCCCCAAAGATATTTAGATGTTATGTCGATATTTTCATCTTTGGGTAAGACGATCTCTGCTTTCTTGAGGATGTCTGCCAGTGTGTTCCAGACATCTTTCCAGTAAGCTCCTTTGGAACTCCCTTGAAGCCGTAAATGTTCGCCCCAAAATCGCTCTAGACCGTAAGCAACGGTGACGCGCATTTTATGGGATTGTTTGATGACCCAATCATTGCCATCTTTTTCATTTTTGTACTTGGAAACGAGCTTGTGTGCTTCGCGATCGAGTCCGTATGGTTGCCAACCCATTTTCGACCTCCTATTTTGTGTTGTTGTTCTGGAAATAATTGCCGCGCAACGTTACCTTGCAGCGACCAAAGCCAATCGATTCTAATCCTCCCATATAGAGGTCTTTGTCTGATTCACCATTAAATGGATCCCAACGATCGCTCTTCTTTTCCACATTGGCTTCTTGCTTGAGCGCCACCGGAAAGGCTAGAATACTGCCCTCTGGTAAAGCCTCGACGTTAAAAAATGCCCCTCCTGCGACCTTTTTCTCAGTATCGTCTAGGCGAACGCGGCTTTGACGGTAAAGTGCCATTTCATGTATGGAAGCCATGTCAGCATCATTAACAACGACTAGGCGATCGGGAGCAATTTCGGAGTTTTTCGGAACCCAGTCATTGAGACTTGGCATTTGCTGTAAATTGTCGATAAATCCCAAACTAAAGAACAGACGGTTTTCTTTCTTAGGTAGCATGACCGGGTACGTTTCTCCTTCCGGTTTCGGAACAGATCCGTCAACTTTCGCGATGCTCTTGTAACGCTTTAGCAATTGCGGGCAACTCACCCAGACAATTGGCTGTCCGGGACAAAATACTGGCAGCCACAGTAGCGAAGCATATTCAAATTTGACTAAGGCTTCAGTGGTTGAGTCCTTTTTCCCCCTCACCGCTTCGTGTCCGTACCAGTGGTTTTCATCGACATTTTTGAGGATTTTAACCTCGTGTTGCTCCGCCTGATGTTCTAACCATTTTAAGCGAGACACTTTCTTGAGTTTGGGTTCCTTTTCCGACTCACCCTCTTTTGTGTCTGATTTTTGGGATTTTTCCTCATCGCTTTCTGGAACTTCAATTTCAAATTCGGTTTCGTAATAAGGTGGAATCTCCACACCTTTTGCTTTCAAGTTTGTCTCTAACGATCGCTGTCGTTGCCAGCGCATATCCGCTCGAAAGCGTCCGCGAATGGAGCTACCGGGAATCATCCCGGTTTGCAAAAAGGGATCGCGAAAAATCAGATTGAGATTTCCCGTTTCTTCACCTGCGCTTGCGCCGACGTGAACGGGGGCGCAGGTTTCGATAATTCCGTAGGCTTTTTCGTACATTGGAATAGTCAATAGCGAACAGTTAACAGTTGATAGTGGAATAGACAGTTTTGGGTGGTTCTGTCTATTTTGATTTCTTAACGGCAGCAAGTGGTAAGGCTAAACCACACCCCCATCGTTTCAAGGAATAGCCCTCAGAAGGAAACCACTCGTCAGGCCAGTTTTGCCAACAGGGAAGCGACCCTTCGGCGAGGACGTAAACGGCTCCCGCAGGCACGGCGTAACGGCCGCGAGATAGACGTTTTGGTTTGCCTTCTTCACCGCCTAAGCGGTAGCGAAATGGAACCGGACGACTCGATAGCAATGCCGCTAAGGGACGATCGTCCCATTGCAGTTCGCCCTCTACATCCTTTTGAGGCGATCGCAAAGATAGCCGATTCGACCCCCAAACCGCAGGCGTGACGATCGCGAAACTGCGACCTAAATCGTCATCAAACCGTTGAGACTGCAACGATTCGCAGTGCAAATTGACGATGTGACCTTCACCCCCAAAACGATACCAACCGGCCTCGATTTTCGTGTTGGTCAAATACACCAAACAGGCATCGGGATTCAGTTGGACGGCATTTTCTAAAAACAAGCTCCCTTGACTTTCCGTATCGACGCGGCGTTCGTTATCTTTCAGTTGCGGGTGCAAGTGGGGGACAAATTTCCAGGGTGGTTTTTCGACAGTAAAGGTCTCGCCGCGATCGAGTTTTGTCCAGTCCTGAATCTGCATCCAGCCACCGGAATCGTATTTATCCGGTTTGGGTTCGCTACCATCTGCTAGCAACCAGCGATCGCCGTGCCATTGTAGTTGATGTTGTAACTTTCCCTCTTTCACCAAACAGTTAAATGGGACGGGAACGTAGAAGTTTTGGGGAGAATCTTGCCACGCCCAAAATGGCCCCGCTAATTGCAAGCGATCGAGATCGCCTTCTTTTTGCCACTGTTCGGCTGCGAGAATTCCTGACAGGGTAGCTGCACTCGGTGGAAAGGATGCCCCCGATCGCCCTACGAGGTTTTCTGGGGAGAGAAACTTTCCCGCACTGCCATACAGAAATCCCAACGGTTCGATAACGACGATATGGGAAAATGGCGGGCGATCGACGGTTTTTGTTTCGGGTTCTGTTGTTGTTTGTGTCATTGCAACCACAGATAAATAGGATGAACTCAGATGGTTGTTGGAGTCAAGCAATACTTGTTTTAGGATAAATTAGGATGGGTATAAAGGGAAAAACTCAATGTTGTTGATACACGCTGAGGATGCTCTGCCTCCATAATATACGAACGAGGATCGTGTTACAATTGGTGCAGATGGAATCCGACTTTGGCTAAGTTGACGATCCAGTTGTTGAGGCAATTCTCTGGGGAATCGATTTCGCGATCGCTCGTTTCTGGATCTGGATCTTTAGGTTTTGGTGGTGACGCACCTAAAATCCCCGATCGCGGTTCGTTTTGATGGTGATGTTCCCACCAATATTCTGAGTTTTTCAATGTTGAAACGCGATCGGGAAAGTAAATCTCAAACAAACCTAACAAAAGTCGCGATCGCGCTATGACTCGCTCGGCAAAATTGTCTGACTTTTCCTCATCGGGAAGCGGTGTATCGAAAATGTGGCGCGACTCTAAAACGGCGACATCTTCGTAAAAATGCGACCAATTGGCATCTTTCCCAGTTCGACCTTCGCGATCGCGGTAATCTTCTAGCACCGTCAAAAACCACCAGGGACAAACCCATTCTAGGTGGTTGCCGCTATTAAATAAAATGCGAATGGCAAGGCGATCGCGGCCGTTATTCTTTGCCGATCGCTCTGCCACTCGACAGTGCTGTAAAACATCTCGTAGAGGAACCCCCGGTGCAGCCCAAATAAAGCCAACGCTAGGGGTAATGGGTTCTTTGTGCAAACTCCAAATATCGGATTTGAACGTATAAAACCACTTTACGCAATCGTAGGCACTCAGCGCTGGATCGGGAGCATTACGATACAAAGCCCCTAAGAAGTCATCGCCGCCTGCATAAATAATCCGTCCGTCTGCGGTCTCGACTGAGGTTTTAATGGCGCGATCGTCCTGAGTGACGATCGTCCGTTTCTTCTCGGTTCTGGGTAGCCGCAATTCCAGTTGTTCCCCCCACTGGCGCAAATTCAAACTAAACTCGTGGGTTCTCGATGCTTCTTCCGGTTTTCCCGACAGTTGTTTGAGGAAGTCTCCCGCTTTGTCACCATCGCCTTGAAACCAACCGGAATAGCGCGGTTGTTTTGCCTCTTGACGATCGATGTCTTGAAACTCTTCAGTTTTTTCCTCTGCTGTTGTTTCGTCTGTATCTCCATGTCGGTTGAGATCGGCGAATCCTTTGGGAAGTTCTTTAATTTCCTCTTTCAAAATCTCTTTGGCTACATCTTTGACGGTTATCAGTCGCTTCACCAGTTCGGGAATGCTCAATTGTTCCCTGGGAGTGACGATCGCTTCGGTGACTTTCTCGCTCAATTGCTTGTAAAACTTCTCGACTTCTTTCTCAATTTCTGCCATACTGGTGGTCTTAGGATGGGCTTCGCTCATGCGCGGCCAGGCGATCGCGTCCGCACCGGAAAGCGTGGAACTTTCGCCTTTCCAATTAATCCCGATCCAATTTCGCGATCGCTTGATTTCGTTCAGGTTCGATCGTGCTTCGCTGATGGATCCTCCCGTCGCCCAAAAGAATTCCCAAGCGTGGTTTGCCCACAATTCCCAGTCTCGATTCCAGGAATACTCAAACGTCGAAATCTCTTTTTCAATCCAGTTTTGGCATCCCTTGACGATTTTACTCCAGGCTTGCTGAAAAGTTTCTTCCGCTTGCTGTCGATCGAACTGACCCCGGATAATAATTTGGTTAGGCGTACCGCGATCGACATCAATCAACGCTGGGGAAATGACCGGATCCTCACCATCATCTGTTAGGGTTTTCTGTGCTGCTTGACAGATTTGACTGGCTAAGTAAGATAGGACGAAAGAACTACCGTATAAATCGCGTAACTTGCGCGACTTCTCAATGAACCCCTGGACGGGCGCAAATGTAATGGCGGTGTAGCAGATTGATGTCAAGTCGCTTCGCTCCAATTCAAAATTCAAAATTCAAAATTAAGACCCCACCCTATGCGATACGCGCAGGCTACGCCAACGGCAAGTTCACTTCGGCTAGGCTCAGTGCAAGCAGGGCAAGTATCGCGCATCCAGGAGCTTGTGTCCAGGATATGCTCGGTCATAGGTGTTGTTGGATCGAGCCTTCTATTCTTCTATATGCCGATCGCGGCAGTTTTTACGGCAAATTGCCAGTTTTGTTGTAAAACTTTACATGGCTGCGGCAATCGCCATGCTACCGTGTCCGTGAGATCGTTGGCATCAGTTATTCTATGAGACGGTTATCGAAAATCGTACAACAACTCGATCGCGCCTTGCGGCATTTGGGGTTTCCCCTTCCAGGGTTGATATTAGGGACGATCGTGGCTTTGTGGACGAACAGTGCTGAAGATTTAGTCAGAAAGTTTCTCGGACAGGTTTTGACTGAAACACAAGTTTTGTTAATTTTGTTTCTTATTCCTATCATCGGGGTGCTTGCCGCTTACAAGTGGATAGAACGGCAACAACAACATAAAAAGTTTCAGCCTTTCATGTTGATTCCAGGCAAAAAGGTACTGATTCTACTCGTTAGCCGCCCAGAAAGCGCCCAGTTTGCTATTGACTATCATTTTGTGACTCACAGAACTTTAGAGCAAGTGTGGTTAATTCCCTCTAGCAACGAATACCAGCGCGAGTTCGGTTCGAGTAGCTTGCATATCGCCCAAGATATTGAATCCTATTGCCAAGACTTAAGCCAACAACAAGCGCGATCGCTCCATCCTAGAATTTATCGTCCTGCGGTTTCTCCAGCCACAGCGCAAGATACCTTTGATGCAGTCAAGGACATTTTTAATACCTGCGATCGCAAACCCGAGGACATTGTGGCTGACTTCACTGGGGGAACCAAACCCATGTCGGTGGGAATGATTATGGCTTGTCTGCCGACGCGACACAATCTGGAGTATGTTTCGTACAATAGGAACACGGGATCCCACGGCCCGTTCCTCGTTGATTACCAGCGCAGCGCCTTCGACTTGGAATAGCGATCGATCCCTTCTGTTTACATTATTTAACGCCCGAACCCTTGTGTTTGCGACACTTCTAGC
>CAKZKB010000119.1 GCA_937121005.1 uncultured cyanobacterium
CAAGCGGCCAACGGCCTGGCCGTTGATGGCGTTATCGGCCCCAAAACTGCCGCCGCCTTAAAAGCAGTAGACGCACCCACTCCCGCTAGCGGAACCAACGTCGTCGCCTTGCAAAACCAACTCAAAGACTTAGGTTACTTCCCCAAAGGCGTGCGATCGACCGGATATTACGGCCCGATCACCAAACAAAGCGTCCGCGAGTTCCAAGCGGCCAACGGTCTGCGGGTGGATGGTGTGGCTGGCCCCTCAACCATGGCGGCCCTCGATCGCAAGGTGGCATTCGATCCCGGTGGTGGGACGGGAAGCCAACCCCAACCCCAACCCCAACCTAAAAATCTCTTGGCTCAAGGTAGCCAAGGCGAGGCTGTGGCCAGAGCTAAAGAACGCCTCAACCAATTCGGTTATTCGACTGGCGAAGGTGACACCTACGACGAGCAAACGGTGGCGGCGGTGAAACGCTTCCAAGCCGATAAAGGGTTGCCTGTCGATGGCGTTATCGGCCCCAATACTCGCACGTTTCTCTATGTTAACGAAGGCGGTTTGCCTGTCGTTCGCCAAGGAGATACGGGCAACGTAGTCGAGTTGGTACAGTATCAATTGGGGATGGTTCCGACGGGTGAATTTGATGATGCCACGCTGAATGCGGTGAAGGCATTTCAAGAGGAACAAGGACTCACAGTTGATGGTGTGGTCGGCCCGAAAACCCATCAAGCGTTGGGAACCCATCGCGGTCAACTCTCGAAGCTCGAACCTGTTAACGAAACTGAAGGACAGTAAACTTGTAGGGTGGGCAATGCCCACCCATTTATTTTACAATCGAAATTGTCTGAAAATCGCACCGTCAATGCTATGCAAGTTAAAGCCATCAAACGCGGAAACACGATCGAACTACTTGAAGAGTTGAATTTACCTGAAGATCGCGAAATCGTCCTAGATATTTGCGCGATCGCGACAGACGAACCTTTAGAAACGCGATCGCCGGCCACGTTCGGTAGTGCCAAAGGTCAACCGCTTCGCGGAATTAAAAATTAAAAATTAAAAATTCGTCTTGAAAAGTTTGGGGGGAAGAAAATCTACACCCCCAACTTTTCGCAAAATTTAGACCCCATGTCTAAAGCCAGGGGCTTGTGCGAATGCTTAGCCCCTACAAAGACGGTAACTGTTCTGTGGTTCGTTCGGGGGGATAGGTGGGCATTGCCCACCCTACAGGATATCAAAATGCTAGATCGTAGGTGGCTTCGCTAGGAATAGTAATCGGCCCGGTACGACTAATTATGGGAATAACGAAATCGAGACTTTCAACTTCGACAAAGTAGGTTCCGGGGTCTAAAGTGCGATCGATGTTGAGATTGCCACCAACAGAGGGATTTTGGCGAGAAATGGCGGCTCCCTCGGAGGCGATCGCCTCTTCTGGTTCTAGAATACCATTTCCGTTGGCATCTTGCAAGAGATTGAGATCGAACATTTCTTGGATGGCAAACGCGCCGGCTGTGGCGGGTGTGGGATTAGCGAGTTGCAGATTTAAATTGAGGTTGACTTGGGTGTTACCATCGAGATCGAAACGGTAGAGATCGCGATCGTCTTTTTCACCGACAAAATCAGAAACCACAGGCATTCCAGTTAAAATATCCACTTGACGAGCCGTATTGACGGTATTTCCCGCACCGTCCGGGTTGTCGGAACTGGGGGCTACAGTGAGGGTATATTCGCGATCGAAAATGCGCTGAGTATTTAATTCTACACCCAATCCTTGCGGGGCTTCAACTTGCAAGAAATAGGTATCGGGAGTCAAGCGCACGTCGAGCGGGTTGCTGCTTTGAATGGTTTCTTCTGGGTCGATCGCGCCGTTATTGTTGCGATCGCGAAACAGCACTAACGGGACGGAATCTGCACTGGCAGAAATGCTAGCAGCAGTGTCTAAACGGAAGCGATACAAATCGACAAGATCGACAACTCCCACAAATTCTGACAGAGTTTGGGATGTGGAAATTGTCCCCAAGTCTCGGGCGGTGGCGATCGTATTTCCGGCGGTGTCGGGGGCAATGGGAGGGCGAGATACAGCGTCGATGGTGATGTTATAATCGCTGTCTGCGGAATTTGGCGAAGTCAGTTCTAAGAAATAGGTTCCCGGTACTAAATTGAGTTCGCGACCCGATATCGTGATGCTACTAGAGAAGAGTTCGGCCTCGGAAATAGAAAGCGGTTCGATCGTCCCATCTCCATCGCTGTCGCGCCCTAAAACTAAATTAAGATCCAACCCCGGACGACTAGCGGTGTCGTTCGTCATGCTAATTTGCACCGCTTCGTTGACGCTAAATTTATAATAGTCGCGATCGTCGTTTGGCAGCGTATCGCCGAACACTAAAGCATCGTTCCCGTTGAGGATTCCTAAGTCGGTTGCTAAGGCTAAAGAATCACCCGGTTCGACCGGAAAAGTGGACGATCGCCCTTCTTGTTTCCCAAACAGAAGGTAGTGGGTTAAGGCCGCATCTCCCTCAATTCCAGCAGCAACTAAATCGGGGTTGAGTTGCAAATACGCACCAACATTAAATTGTGGCGAACTGGCTCGTCCTTCGTCAACACCAAACCCTTGAAAGTGAACGAGTCCCTGGCGGCGATCGAATCCCAGTCCGGCGAGTTCGCTAGAGTTAATATAAAAATTGGCATCAAATAGAGACGAAGCAACTCGTCCTTCATCGATGCCAAAGGTGCGAAAATGCTCGAAAAGTTGCTCGTTATTGAGTCCGGCGGCAACAAGATCGGGTGCGCCTGCGCGGTAGAAGTCGGCATCGAAAACATGAGAAAAATCGCGTCCTTCTCCTACGCCAAATTGAGACAGATGGGTGTAGAAGTCGCGGTTGCTCGTAAAAACCGCATTTAAATCTGGATTCGCCAAACGGTAGAAGTCAAGATCGACAAAGGGAGAGAAGGAACGTCCTTCCTCGATACCAAAGCTAAAAAAGTGCTGCCTGGCTTGTTCGGTGCTAAAGTTGCTCAGATCTGGGTTGGCAAAGCGATAAAAGTTCGGATCGAAAAGATCGACAGCCATGATAAAATGGAGATGGTCTCTAAATTATCTAGACGCAGGGGACTGTGTTTTGTTTCTGGAGGGATGCGCCGGAAGTCATAAAATCGTGTAAGACATCTCGTAGGTTGGGTAGAGGAACGATACCCAACGCGACTCAGTTGCGGTTGTTGGGTTTTATGCTTCAACCCAATCTACACTCAAAAGATTTGGTCGCCCCTCCAAATTTTCGCAAAATCTCAAATCTAAAATTGATATGACTCAGACTCCACTCAAAACCCCAATTGTTTACCCCGAACCTGACGGTACTCCTATGGCAGAAAGCGATCCCGCTCGTAAGTATTTGACTTATAGTGCTGAAGTCTTAGAGATCTACTTTGAAGATCGCCAAGATGTCTATGTTTCTGCTAATCTTTGGCTTTCTTACGAAAAAGGCGTACCGGATGCGGCGATCGCTCCTGATGTATTCGTCGTTTTTGGAGTCGAGAAACGCGATCGCACCAGTTATCGCGTTTGGGAAGAAGGTGGAAAAACGCCTGATTGGGTGTTAGAGATTACTTCTGCTAGTACGCGACACAAAGATGAGAAGGACAAACCGGATACCTACGCACAACTCAATGTCGCTGAATACTTTCAGTACGATCCAACGGGAGACTATTTAAAACCCGCACTCAAAGGACGGCGACTCGTTGGCGATCGCTACGAACCCCTTATCCCTACGCGATCGGAAGACGGGATCCTTTCGTTTCCCTCTTCTGTTTTGGGACTGGAAATGCGGCTGCTACCGGACGGTCGGCTGCGGTTTTTCGATCCTCGGACGGGGGAATACCTGCGTACCCACCGTGAGGAAAGGGAACGTGCAAACCGCGAACACCAAGCACGGTTAGAAGCAGAAACTCAGTTGGAAGCGATGCGGAAGTTGTTGCGCGATCGCAGTATCAATCCAGACAAACTGAATTAATTGGGTTACACTAAAAGTCTGGATCCCGGATGTGTTAGAAGTTGACACTGGCGCGATCGCCTCTTTGAGAGTTGAGGATTTTTTCAATGTTGCGAATACGGAATCGTTGGATTTTTACACTGGTTTTCATTGTCACCCTCATCTTCTGTTGTTCGTATCCAGTTCAGGCCGATCCCGTTCGTCCCATTCTGGGATTTGAC
>CAKZKB010000120.1 GCA_937121005.1 uncultured cyanobacterium
AGGTGTGGGATCCGGTGACGGTGCAGGAGTTGGATCCGGTGACGGCGTAGGTGTTGGATCCGGTGACGGTGTGGGAGTCGGTGGAGGAACGGAGATAATTTGAATGCGATCGCTGTCTTGAGTATGAGTATAGAGGAATTCTTCGCCTAGAGAAATTGTCGATTCCGATGCAGTTCCGCGAGTAATTGTACCTGCGGTTCCATTGGTAGCAGCGTCACCAACAATAAAAGGTATTACACCATCTCCGCCATGACGGATGACGATCGAACCACCGCCGGAAGAAATGCTGGCATCAATACCATTGCTATCAATAAATGACTCATTGAGGCGGACGAACCCATCAGTCGTAATATCGACATTTCCTCCCGTTCCAGTAGGGTTCTGAGTATCGATATATCCAGTAACAACGCCATTGGTGGCATTCAGAGATACACCTTCAGGAGAAATAATGTTCTCAGTGTCAATGCGATCGCTAGCAGTGACATCAATTCCAGCATCGGAATCGGACGTGGGACGAAGTTCGCCTAACACTTGCAAGTAATTTAACGGAGTCATCCCACCAACAACACCACCGATCGAGACGATACCATTATCGGCGTTGACTTGCAACTCGTGCGAACCGTCGATCGTCCCCTCAAAAATAACATCTTGCATCCCAGACGTTTCAACAGTGACGTTACCTTCTAAAAACACATCGGATCCAAATTGAATAAAGTTTTCGTTAGTGGTAATGTTGTCACTGAGAGTAATTCCTGCCATCGCATCGAGGACGATCGAGCCACCAACATCTGCAAAAGAAAGATTGTTAATCGCGGCTGAAGTTATACTTCCATTAGCAATTAAATTAATATCTCCTCCCGTACCGTTGCCAGAAGCGGCAATTAAAGCTCCCGAACTGGTATCGATATTACCATTTGTACTGGTAATCGCGATCGCTCCACTATCGCCAACAAATCCAGCCGAAAGCGTTGCTAACCCTCCAGCACTCTCATCTGGGTCGGGTCCCGACAAAACACTACTTGTCGAAATATCTCCCGGAGCGGAAATCGTGATGTTACCGCCGTTATTACCACCGATCGCGTTAGTAACACCGGAGGCAATGTCGATCGCTCCTCCTATTGTCACAATAGAAATATCTCCCGCGTCGCCACCAGAACTCGAGGTAATATCTGCGGCTGTAATATTGCCGCCTGCTTCGAGATCGATCGCCCCTCCCATGCCGTTTAAATTGGGAGCCGAAGCGTCGATCGCGCCTTCAATGGTAATATTTCCAGGAGCATCAATACTAACATTTCCACCTAGATTAGGAGCAGCAGAAATAATCGTATCGAGTAAAATATTGTTATTTGAAATAACATCTACGCTGCCACCACCAGATCGGATAGTTCCTGGTTCGTCAGATAAAAAAGTTCCCACACCATCAAAACTTCCCGTTCCCGTACCGTCTAAGACGATCGTCCCTGGTGCTAGGGTTTCAATACTGCTACCCGTTTGCAACGCAATACCTGCACCACTGCTTCCCGTACTCGTTCCCGTAATTGCAATATTGCCTTGCTGAGACTCAACGGTAGAATTATCCAATACATTAACGCCAGCTGCATTGTTTCCACCACTTTCGCCAGAGATGGTAATATCGCTAGTGGTAGAACTAATGTTACTACCACTCATTGCTACCCCAGCATTTTCACTGACATCTCCAGCAACACCTTCGAGATCGATCGCCCCACTTTCAGACGCGATCGTACTGAGTTCTATGAGAATACCGCGACTGGTATTTCCAGGATTTTCTGTCGCCATTCCCGCGATCGCAATATTGCCACTTTCCGTTGAAATCATGCTACCATCAACCCAATGTACGCCACTGGCATTGTCAACCGCTTCACCCGTTTGCGATCCAGTAAGATTGATATTTCCACTTGTTGTTGTTAGAGAAGCATCCGATCCGAAAATACCAAATCGACTTGACATTCCGGTAAGGTTGATGTCGCTATCGACAGTAGAAACTTCTGCATTTGTAGAGAGTCGAACTCCGGTATTATTAGAATTGAAGCTCGTTCCGCCTTGTCCGTCAATCGTGATGCTGTTGCTACTTGATTGCGCGATCGCCACTGAAGAGTTGTCAATAGAAATGCCGTGATTGTTTGGAGATGTTCCAATACCCGCACTGTTTCCAGAAATCGCGATCGCTCCTGTTTGGGTTTCGAGAATAGATCCAGAATCGATCGTAATACCGGAAGTAAATCCAGTGGTCAGATCTGTTTCGCCTGACAAGTTAATATTGCCTGTTGTTGTATTCAGTTGGCTGTTTGACATCCCGATCCCAATACGGCCGGTTACTGTATTTCCACCTGTTCCATTGCTATCGACGGTTGTTCCCGATAGGTCGATCGTTCCACCACTAGAAATATTCATATTTTCTGAAAAAATCCCAGTTCTTATACCGTTTCCAGTTGCACTTCCCATGATGCCAACATTGCCACTATCGCTGGTAATAGTGCTATTTAATAAACGCACTCCAGCTTGCGGCCCAATCAAGTCTGCCGTTCCGACAATAGAAATATTTCCATTAGATATCGATATATTACTGTTTTGTATCGAGACTCCCGATGCAGTCTCAGAACCGCTCCCTTCTACCGTACCAGTGATGCTAATATTGCCATTTTCACTTGAAACATTGAACTCCATAAAACCAGCAGCGACACCTGCATGACCGCCATTGCCTTGTAATTTTATGTCGCCATGCGTACTAGAAATTGCTCCCCAAAGGAAAAGACCTTGATTGTTATTGTTTGGTTGTCCTGAAGGATTGACCCCACCTTCACCCATCAGCATAATATTCCCTGTCGCAGAAGAAATTGTTGCCGTTTCCACAACTTCTACTCCGCGATGGAACTGACTAAATCCTCCTGGAATATCAGCAATGGTTCCCACGATGTTAATATCGCCGCTTTCAGTTTGCACAGATCCTGCTACCAAGAGTCCTCTTACTGCATTTTCACCCGGTACGGTGTGGATAGAGGTAGCGTACCCTGCTTCGCCTACGAGATCGATCTGTCCTGATGAAGTCCGTAGTTGGCTATTTGCCTCAACTGAAATAGCGACATGAAATGTGTTATCAAGGCCAAATCCGTGTAACATTATGTCACCTTCTTGAGTGTCAATGAGGCTGTTATGGCGAAAATCAATAGCTTCAGGGCCATCTGCTGGTATGACCATTCCCGATGCAGTAAAATTGCCACCATTTGTATCAATTGTCGTAGAATCAGTAATCGTAGTCGAACCACCATTCGCCTCTAGTACGATATGCAGGCGACCGCTTGTAGACATAATACTCGAACTTCCAATGCGGACACTTCCATCAGCAACTAACGAGAGAGTCGCATCGCCTCCCGATATTTTCTCAATCGTCCCTCCTTGTAAATTAATGATACCGTTACCGCTACCATCCCCTTCATCAAAAGGTACGGTTATTGTGCCGCTTGTTTCAATCCTCACATCTGTACCACTATTGAGAGCGTTTTCGATATCGTCGGTACTGACAAAACTATTAACGCCTGGAGGTGTAGGAGGACTGTCAGAAATAATGATAGTGTTGGGATCGAGAAGCCACTCTCCGGCTCGTACAGTGGCTCCAGAAACATCTAAATGGTTTAGTCCTGATGTTTCCACGAAGCCATATTCGCCTGCGGCGATCGTCGCGTAAAATTGAGTTGTACCGTCGGACCAAACAATAATCGTACTACCATTTTCTCCTGTAGGAAATGATGGTTCTGCAACGATTTGAGAATCGCGATCGACGAATGTAAAATCGGCAGTGGGTAAGGTTCCTCCACCGCGAAAATCGCCGCCAATAAAAACGTTACTACCGCTTCCAGATGCGTCAATGCTGGCGTTGACAAGAGACAGACGATCGCCTAAAATTTGAACAGTAGGATTGTAGGGAGAAATGACATTTCCCCGATCGGAAACATCAACCGTTCCAGAGACGATCGCATTTCCCGTTTGCGGATCGATGGCAATTCCCGACCCAGTTATACCGATCGTCCCGTCAGCATTAACGTTAACACTGTTAACTTGTTCTCCTATTTCTCCAGTCAAGAGTTCTGGTAAAGATGAAGGGTCGATCGCTGACAACAAATTGTTTGTTGCAGGAACGAATTCCAAACTTAATAAATTTCCAGGAATGCTGAGACGGACAACATTTTCTCCCGGTACAGCGGCGATAGTTACGTTTCCTCCCGGTGTTTGCAAGGTTCCTGTATTGACGATCGTCCCTGCCAACAAACCGAGTTGATGTCCGAGAGAAACGGCTAAGTTTCCTTCGTTAATAAGAACACCCGATCGCATTCCCGAAAAGTCAAACGCATTTGGCGATCCGACTAAATTCCCCCAGTTGTTACCTTCTATAGCACTGAACCAACCGTTTGCAAAGCCGATCCCCGTCGCGGTTGTGGCGGTGAAGTCTGCGGGGACATTCAAACTCGCATTGCTACCAAAAATGATGCCAGCAGGATTCATTAAAAATAGGTTGGAGTTGCCACCCGTGACTTGAATGAGTCCGTCAATAACCGAAACATTGCCACCGACAACGCGACCCAAAATATTATCGATGTTGGGTGTTGAATGGAAGTTAGCCACTTGACCCGCTTCCAGACCAAATTCCTGAAAACTGTGGAATAAATTGGCCCCATCTATTGCTAGTTGACCGCCAGTAATGTCGAGACGATCGCCTTCACCATTGACAACCGTTCCCGTACCGTCGGTGGCGGGAACGATGGGTTGACACTGTGCGCCTCTAGCCAAAGAAACGACCAGCAAAGGCGCGATCGCGATAATTTTTGCGTTCATGGCTGATAGATATTCCCTGCTAAGGTGTGCTACTTAAGAAAATAGCACACCTGTGTTCCTTAAATCGAGTTAAGAAAGTTTACGGGAGTAACACCACCCCAATGCAGTGGCGATCGCCGTTCCCAACAAGATAGAAGGTTCGGGAACATCTCGAGATGGAGTGACAATACGAACGCCATAGTTTTCATCGGGATCGACATTATCTCCATAAAAACTATCGTTTGCTGTCGCTAGAAAAAGATAGCGAGCCATGTCAGGAACAATAACCGATTGTAACGCAGCAGTTGAGATAGCGAAATCTTCGGAGATATCTGTTGATACTCCTCCTCGATAAGTATCGAATGTTACAACATCCAAATCCGAACTCGCAAGGTCGATCGCTCCCGGTACGCGATTTAAGTTATCGCTGGAGAGTAATTCGTTGCTGCTGCTGAAAATCCCCGTTATCCCTCCAGCAATGTCTACAATGTCATTCCCATGAAACGAGAAATTTCCTAACGCTTGTAGGAAAATCTCATCTCCTGAAGCGACATTCAGGGTTGACAAGTCCAAGATGAGCGGATTGGTTGCAAACGGATCTTCATTGGTTAGGCGAAAGGTCGATTTTGGATCGAGAGAAAAAGTGAAAGTTGTCAAAATGTCACCGGAAGTGAAGTTCACCACATCGCCTTCTTGTGCTTCTTCCGGAGTTTCAACTGGCATATCTAGAAATACAGGCGGAGGTTGGTTCGATGTGTCAAGTTGTGCATTAGCACTGGTAGGAACAGCGATCGCGGCTCCGATGATTGCAGTAGCAATAGCAAATTGAAGTCGAAACATGGTAGTCTCCTAGTTAAGTTAAGTTAACGATGTTGTTCCCGTACTATGGGTAGCAAAATCGAGTTAAGAACGTTTGCGCGAGTAACGCCACCCCAATGCAGTGGCGATCGCGGTTCCCAACAAAATAGAAGGTTCGGGAACATATCGAGATGGAGTGACAATACGAACGCCATAATCGCCATCTGGATCGTGATTGTCACCATTGAAGCGATCGGGAGTTCCGATGAACAGATATTGAGCCTCGTTAGGAACAATGGCGGTTATACTTACAGTAGGAATTCCAAAGTCCTCTTCGATATTGGTTGGAAATCCACCAATCCCCGTCGGACTTGTTATTGGCGATCGCTGCCGAGATGTAACAGCATCAAGTGCACCTGGAACTCGTTGAAACACATCTGAAGGCAAAAGCTCGTTGGTAGAACTAAACACACCAACCATCACATTAGAGCCATCTCCAAAAGCACCACCGACTGCATAATCGCCGAGTGCTTGTAGAAAAATTTCCTGACCGGAACTAACTCCTATGTCAGATAAATCGAGAATGAATGGATCGACTGCAAATGGATCCCGATTTGTTCGTAGAAAAGTCGCTTTGGGATTGAGAGAGTAAGTAAACGATGCGGCATTTGCCGTTACAGGAATGGAGATCGCGGCTCCAATAATAGCAAGCGCGACAGCAGATTGAATGCGAAACACGATCGTCTCCTAGTTAAATTGAGTTAACAGCAGTGTCGAGGGAAAAGATATGCTTTAAAAAAACATATCTACGAATTGTCCCTCGTCCTTTGTAGTAAAATCTCGATGCGCGTGGCATTTTCTACATCTCCTAATGTTTCGTAAGCGGCTTGTGATTCCGTGAGTAGCTGAATGGCTTCTTCTCGTTTTTCTCCAATTTGCAGGTAGTATTGTCCGACGCGATCTTTGGCGATCGCGGTCAGTTCTAAATTATTGGGGTTGGCAAGATCGATCGCTTTTAAATATGTTTGCGAACCTTGGCGAACGAGCCTTAAGTTCTCCCAATATAAATTCCCTAGTTGTTGGTAAACTGCTGAGGTTTTCTCTGGCAAACTTTCCAGCAGATCGATCGCCTCCACGTTCAAACCGTAGTCGCTGTAGAGTTGAGAAATCGCAATCGCTTTTGCCATGTCGCCAAACGGCTGACTTTCGATTTCTGCCTGTTTTTGTCGTACTGTTTCCACAGTATCGCGATCGAGTAATTGAAACTCAAACTCACTCGGAGATCGCACTCCAGTATCCGTTTTCACGACTAATAAATACCAAGACTCCGGTTCCAACGGATTCTCGTTCGCAGGATAAGCAAGTTCGATCCGTTCTCCCACTAATGACGGTTCAACAGATACAGGAATCGACCACAATTTGCGACCGTTTTCTAGCAAGTCAACGGTGTACTCCGTGACTCCATCAACTGCATTCCAACGCAGCAGAGGACGATCGCTTAACAACTTCGTCCGTCGAGGACTGATAATATAAGGAATGGCATTGTCGCCAACATTGAGATCGTCGCCGCGATGGGGACAATTGTAGGCTTCGGGATCGCATTCTTCTGTCGCCGCAGGACAGGAATTTAGCCAGTCAGAATCAACAGTGGTAATGCTGTTATCCTCGCATAGGATCGCTGCATTTCCGGTTGTCGCCAGAAGGCGATCGTCAGGATACAATAACGTCCCCGCTTCGGGAGAAAAAGTGCGTCCGTCGCCTCTTTGCAGTTGTACGTCTCCCTCGGTTTGCAGGATACGTCCGGTGGCGATCGGTCGATTTGCAGTCGCCAGTAATACGCCAGCATTTCCAAGCAAGAATGCCAGAGTGGTTAGGGAAGCGATCGCTTTTACGGTCATGGTTGCACCTCCAAATGTTGCTTTGCTTCAATGATACAGGTTCCCAGTTCAGGAATATCGGGGTTGGTATTTTCCAGTTGTAGAAAATGCTGCCATAGACGAGAAACCTCGCTCATTTTTCCCATTGCTGTCAGCGTTCGTGCCAGCAGACAATAGGCGTGGGGACTGTTATCTTCTAAGGCGATCGCCTGACGAAGAATAGCTTCGGCTTCGGGATAAAAATCTTGCTGGAACCGGATCCAACCCAAGTTTTTCAAACAGGCGGCCCGCACACCATCGTATTCAGTGCGATCGAGACATTGGTTGATGCTGTTGGTGGCTCCATGATAATCTTCTTTTAAAATTAACAACCGAGAAGCCTCGGCGTAGCCTTCAGCAGAACCTTCAATTGCCGCTTGCCGATGGGCCGCGATCGCGCAGTCTACATCTCCCATATTATCACATAAATATCCTAAATTATAATGGTAAATTCCTTTTTTGGGTGCGAGCAAAGTTGACAGCGTGTAGAGCGATCGCGCTGCCAAAAACTGTCCGTTTTTATGATACTGCATTCCCCATCGATTGGCTTTCGATGCCAAAAACGATCCGGCAGCTAAATACAGCAGCAGGCAACTTCCCGACGCGATTGCGCTTGTTTTTAGCCATTTAACTCGATTGCGATCGCCTTGCAATTTCTCCCATGTCGTCGGCACTGCGCCTGGATGTTGAAACACTACAGGCAACCAACTCGCACAAGGAAACTCGCTTTCTAGGACTTCCAAATGTTGTCTGGCTTCGCGAACTGCTTTGTAAAACGACTCGCCGCGAGAGAAGGATTGTAAAAAGTATTTCAGAAACGACTGGGCCACGCGATCGGGAACCAGTTCTCGCATGACGACTAGATGGGGAATTTGGGTGTCATCTAACTGTTTAACCAGTCCCAAACCATCGCAAGAATTAAAAATGGCAATCTTCAAACCGCGTTCTACAGCTTTCTTGAGACCGTACCACAGCCGATCGACGGTAATGCTTTCAGTAGGATTAATATAAATGCGGCCGCAATCATCTTCCGTCTGTCCGTGTCCGGCAAAAAAGATGATATCCCAGGGACGATCCCAGATCCGATCGCCGAGTTGTTCGTGAGTGGGTTCGACGAGAAATTCTACCTCTGCATTGGGTAAGGTTTCTAGCAAGCGACGATCGCTGTCTACATCAATATCTTGGCTGTGTCCTAAAATGGCTAGGATGCGAACTTTAGAACCGACGCGATCGCGGGACTTTTCCGGTGCGGAATCGATGGTTTCCGGGCCGAATGCAGCCTCAGCCGAAACGCGATCGATACAGTCCCATAAATGCCAGGGAAGTTTTTGTAATTGCGTGTCGTTGCTACGGATGAGAAACCGGGTTTCTTCCGCCGGATCGAGAACTTCTCGCAAGCGGCGATCGACGGCACGAAAGGCTTCAGAATCGAGCCAATTTTGTAACTGTTCTTGCAGTTCGCTTGCGGTTTGGCGACACTGTTCGATTTGTTCTTCCGGTGGCAAGCGTCGGACAATTTTGGTGGGAGAAAGACGGTAAGGAATTTCCATCAGCCGATAGTTTTCGTGCCAATGGTGATTTAATTTTGTTGCTAGTTCGCTGTTGGGTGGTAAGTTAGCTTTGGCTTCAATTGTGCCATTGCGCGATCGCACCTCTAAGCGAACGCGATAGCCGCGATCGAAATCTCCATCGAAATCTAATGTTGCAAAGTTTGCCATCATTTTGTCCTCAAATTCCAAAGGTTTCAGTAATGGAAACGGCTCCTAGATTAAGCCTAACATCAAATAATTCTCCCATGCTACCATCAAATTGAAACTCCAAACTGCCACTGTCTCGGGCTTCAGCAAGCATGGCAATTCTTCCGGCTTCATCGAGAACTGAAAGTTGCAATTCCGGGGGCAAACGAGTGTTTTTGCCGATAGGAAGGGCTCGGACAAATATCTCCGAAGTGGATGTCGATCGCGGCTGCAATCCTACAACCAATAAAATGCGATCGCCCCTGCTACCAAAGGATAATTGTTTGCCACCTCGTGCTAAAGTCGGAGTGTTGCGGAAACTCCATCTTAACGGCGATCGCAGTGCAGTTTCTAAAGACTCGATCGTCTCCCAACCTTTCTCGAATGCTTGCTGCGTCCACAAGCTGAGATTAACCGGAACTCGCCGTTGCGGTTCGCGGCGAAGTCGATACAAATAGCCTAAAAACTCGTGCAGCGATCGCAGTTGTTCTAACCGTAACTCTCCCGTTCCCGCCGTCGGGGAAAATCCCAGTAGTACGCCTTGGTTATTCTCGATTTCTAAGCGAATAACGACGTAACCAATGCGATCGCCCCAGGCTTCCGGCGGTACGGTACAAACCTCTTCTCCTGGGAAAACGGCTCGACATTCCAAGCGTCCGAGATCGGAAACGACCAAATCTGATGCGTCCGTTGCCACTCGCAACGCCGACTTAAAACTGTCACTAGAATTGATATCCGTTTCAATTCCCATCATCTGCAAATAGTCGCAGACGATCGACACCGCCAACGTATTCGCAAAGACGCGATCGCTCTTTTCTCGGGTCGGCTGTTCCCCTGCAAACTGACGCGCTAATTCCATCGCCGATCGCGAAATCGGTAACGATAAACTCCCATTGTCACGCTGATTGTTCATTGCTCATTGTTCATTGTTAGGGGAATCCTTCTGACTCGCCAAACGATCGCAACATTGG